>WRFT01000176.1 GCA_009776385.1 Clostridia bacterium | reverse complement strand
GAGAGATGAGTATCGATCAGATGGAAATGGTAAGTGTAGAACAGCTAATGCCGAAAGATCATACCTACAGAAAACTAAAGAAACTGTTGAACTTTGATCGAATCGCAAAGACAGTAAAGATAAAAACAGCAGAACTTGGAGCGACAGGCTTTGGGAAGACGCGTCTGGTCATGTGCTTGATTCTCCAGTTTATGGAAGATTTATCTGATCGGGAGTTTGAGAGATTCATAGCGGAGAACTATGTTGCGAAATGGTTTTGTGGTTTTGTACTACTGGAGAAAACACCGGATTACACCACAATCTGTAAGTTTCGAAACGCCATAGGAACAAGTCAGATGGGGAAGTTATTTCATGAGGTAAAGCGACAAATGCAAGCAAAGAACAGCAATTCCGAAATATTTACATTTGTGGATTCATGCGCGTTGATCAGTAAACTGAACCTCTGGGAGGAGAGGGACAAGGCCATCACGGCCGGATACGAGAAATTGAACAACCTGATTTTACCGGAGGTTTCAACGGATCCTGAAGCAAAGATCGGCGCTAAGAGCGATAAGAAATTTTGGTACGGGTTCAAGAAGCATGTGGCGGTAGATATGCAAAGCGGAATGATTACCAAAGTAGCAGTTACCCCGGCTAATGTGACGGACGCGGATGGAGTGCGTCATATATTGCCTAAAAGCGGTGCGGTAACTGCGGACAAGGGATATGTCGGGGCCATTGGGGAGATGTTACGCCGAGGCCTTCATCCCATGGTGATAAAACGCAACAACATGAAGGAAAAGAATGCTGATTTGGACCGCTGGATTACCAAACTTCGCTGTCCTTATGAGCGCACATTCAGTAAGCAGAACAATCGTGTACGCTACAAGGGAGTTGTCAAGAACCAGGGCGCGGAGTTCATGTTCGCCATCGCATACAATTTCCGCCGGCTGCTCGCCCTTAATCCGTAATAACAAGGGGATTATATACCCTTTTGGAGTTGAATACCCCGAAAGACACATGAAAAACGCTGCATTCTTTCTCTTTTTTCCCTTTTGGTGGCTCAGTTACTTCACATTTTGCTATCTTTTCTGTTAAAATTCATTTTCCCCTCATTTTTTCAACACGCCCATAAATGATTGTCCAGAACAAATCAACGGTTATCAACATAAAGGAGAGGTGACTTATGCAGACCCGTTTGCACGCTATTGTGATGGTTGCCATGGTGCTGCTCGTGCTGCTTTTAGACATCGAGGTATCTCTAGCCTCTGGGTTGCCTGGAGATACCGTGATCCAGTTCTCCGATACAAACTTTGAGGCGGCGGTTAGAGAAGTTATTGATAAACCAAAGGGGGATATCACTGTTAACGATGTGGCGGAGGTTACACATCTTTTTATAATCGGCCTCAACATCGTTGATTTAACAGGCATTGAATACTTCACCGCGCTGGAAGTACTTTCTTGCCGAGAGAATCAACTGACCGAACTAGATGTTAGCTTAAATACTATGTTGATAGTGCTTGAATGCGACATGAACCTGCTGTCAACGCTGGACGTAAGCCTTAATCCCAAATTGGAATCATTAACCTGCGGCGATAATCAATTGACGATGCTGGACGTGAGTCATAATCCTGTACTGACATGGCTTGACTCCTACAGCAACCAACTGATGACGCTGGATGTAAGCTATAATCATACGTTGGAAAAACTTTTCTGCGATGGCAATTACCTGACGATGCTGGATTTAAGCCAGAATCCTGTACTGGAAGAACTTATTTGTCATAACAACCTTTTTTCTGATAAGTCTGCCATTATTGGGCTGGACGAGAATAGGCTTGTTTGTTTTGTCTTTGACCCGCAAAATGATAGGTAGACTTCATAAACTTAATTGAGCCTGTGCGATTACTATTTCCTCTAGCCACCCTATGGGCGTCTGGAGGATTTTCACAACACCCCCGGAACGCCTATTAAATAACTTGACCGATGTGGTATTATCATAGGCGGATTCTATCTTTAAAAAAGGCTCCGCGGCAGCCGCAAGGGAGGTCTTGAAGTGCCCGTGATAAAGCGGGGCATTTTGGTTTTGACCGCGTCGTTTTTACTCGCGGTTTTTCCGGCATCCGCAAGCCCTACCTTCATAACCGCCGTCGTCACGCAAGCCATGACGGACGGCAGCGCGATGGTGTTTACCGTGGAGGCCGTCAACCAAACGGATACCCCCACGCTGTACGGCACATTGGATACGGTTTATGTCAACGGGCAGGAGGCGCGCGTGGTAAAGACATCCGCGCTGACATACGCCTTTTTGGATAACCCGCATGTCTTTACCGTCACAGTGGATATCTCGGCGCTGCCGGAAGCGGCGTCATGGACAGCGGCGGCCACCTATACGGTGCTGAAGCCCCGTGGGCAGGTTGTCATCATCGACGACACCATCACGGATGATATCGAATCGTTTAACGAGCAGGTCACGCTTTTAAACGAGCAGGGGCGTGTGGTGGCAACCCAAAAAGGGGACATTCTGCTGGCGCAGGGTACTTATAATGAAGACTGGCTCATCTCCGGCAGGCTGGAGGTATCGGGTAAAATGGCGCCCATGCAGGTCGTTCCCCTCGTCTTTACGCTTGAACTGGGCGACATGGACATTTTAAAGGGATCCGGCACGGCTGACATGGGCGGCTGGTCGCTCCGCGTCCGCAAGGCGCATGCTTCCGCCATGTCCTGCGCCGTTGTCATAGAGGAACTGTTTCCGGAAACATACACCCTCGGGCAGGTTTTGGAAGAACAGCGATACTTCCGGGTATCGGACCAAGACGGCGGCCGGGATTTTTTTCAGGGAGACAACGCGCAGTTAAGCGATCCCGTACGGACGGAGGACGGTTCTTGGCTGGTTCAATTCAACTGGTCCACGCAGGGCGTCCTTCTCCTTCCCGCCGCTTTTCGCTTAACGCCTTACACCTTCAACGCCGCCATGTCGCCGGTACTTGAAAGCGACCGGATGGTGGAGATAACGCTCAGGCAGTAAAACGATTCGCGCTCATACAAATAGGAAGATACCGGAGGTTAATTTATGCGGAGAGTATTGTGCGGCTTTATCCTGATAACCCTGTTATGCGTTTGCTGCGCGCCATGCGCCAACGCCTCGGACAGTTATCTGGTATATGCCGATGAGGACGACCCCGAAACGGTATACGAAAACCCGGAGGCGGGCGAATGGCGTTATGAAAGCGCCACGCTGCGTATTGAAATCAAGCGCTATGAAGACCCCGCCGCCAAGCTGGTATGGACCGAGGCGGAAATTTGGGTCAGCGGGCGCGAATACTTCCGCATGATTCCCAATAACCCTTCCAAGCGAATGACCTCCAAGGACTATGTTCATGCCATTGCCAAGAAGACCGGCACCGTCTTTGCCATGAGCGGTGATTTTGCGCATCAGCGCATCGCGGACCGCAGCATCGTAGGCATTTTGGTGCGGGACGGCGTGGTGCTGTCCGAAAAGACCCGCACGCCTAAAACCACGCGCTTCCCCAACCTGGATACCCTGGCGCTCTTCGCGGACGGCGACATGCGCGTCTTTGAGTACAATGAGCTGCTGCCGCAGGATTACCTGGATATGGGCGTAACCGATGTGCTGGCCTTCGGCCCGTACTTCATTAGGGACGGGGAGCTTCAAATGTCCGCCATTACAAAGTACGGCGTCTACCGTGAACCGCGCATCGGCATCGGTATGTATGAAAAAGGCCACTACCTGGCCATCATGGCGGAGGGCCGTCACGATAAAAGCAAGGGGATTTCGGTTGCCGGCTTGGCGCAGATGTTTTATATCCGCGGCTGTACGCTCGCCTTCAACCTGGACGGGGGCCAAACCGCCGCGATGGCCTTTATGGGCAAGCAGATCACCCGTGTGGGAAACAGCACGTCGCCCAACGCCAAGGCGCGAAAAACCGCCGAAATTTTCGGCATCGGGTTTTCCCAGCAACTTCTGGAAGAACCGTAACCGCCACTATTATACGCATTCGCTATCTGCGTCGGGGAGTGAGTCATATGACGGATATCGTCGGGTTGGATATGCCGTGTCTGGATTTAAACGTAGGGGTTGACGCGTTCCCGCGCCCGAATGAGGGCGGCCCCATCCGCCAAATCGCCTGGCAAGGCGGCGGGAAGGTCGCCACGGGGCTTGCGGCGGCGGGGCGGCTGGGGGCGTCTTGCGCCATTATCGGCGCGGTGGGGGACGATTTGTACGGGCGGTTCTGCTTAAAAGATTTTCACCTTCATGGTGTGAACACCGGCCGTCTGCGCGTGCAGGAGGGGCAGTCCACCTCCTTGTC
>WRFT01000175.1 GCA_009776385.1 Clostridia bacterium | reverse complement strand
GGAATGAGCAGCGGCATGGAGACGTTTTCGTGGCCCGTTTCCTCAAACCGAATGTCCAATTCCTTGCGCAAAAGCTCCCATATGCCGAATCCGTACGGCTTGAGCGCCATGCATCCGCGGACGGGCGCGTAATCCATCAAATCCGCCATGGTAACCACGTCCGTGTACCATTGCGAAAAATTTTCACTTCGCGCCGTGATGTGCTGTACGAACCGTGCAGAATCCTTCTCCGCCATTTAACAAACCCCCTTACCCAATACGAGATGCCCGCGCTTGACGCGCGGTGACAGGCTAGCGGCTCATACCGCGTCCGGTAATCGGCCATTCCCCTACGCGAATGCCGTCTTGCACCACGGTGAAACGGTCATGCAGGTTCACGGTGGAACAGCAATGCGAGGGGACATACAGCAGTGTTTGCCCGAAGCGCAATACATCCTGCTCATCGGCAATTTTACCGTGTTCCTCATTCAGCGTGACCGTCATGCCGGGGTAGCCCGCCAGATACGGCGGCCCCATTTGCCGGCAGCATACCTTCGTGCCCGCGTCCGTGACGGCGATGCCCGGACGCTTACTGATAACGGTGGTTAAAACGAACAACGACTGCACAAACGGCAGCCCCAGTTTAGCATAGTCGGAATCCATAAAGACATAGGAGCCCGCCTGCACTTCCGTAAAAACAGCATCACCGTCCGGCATGTCATAAGTGCCGGTGCCGGAACCGCTGATTTGCTTGACGGCTACGCCGTTTGTACGCAGGAACGCCGCGGTATCCATAATCTTTTCCGTGGCCGCGCGCACACCCGCCGCCCGTTCTTCTCTGTTGCACACATGGCTTAGATTCCCGGTGTAGGCCTGTAACCCCTCAAAAACAAGGCCTTCGGCGTTGATTATCTGCCTAGCCAGCGTCAACGCCTCTTCCCGTGTGTCCACCCCGCAGCGGCGCATGCCCACCTCTAACTCTACCAGTACACGCAGTTGCGTGCCCGCGGCTTGGGCGGCTTTTGACAGGCAATGGATGTTCTGCGCGTTATCCGCGCATACCGTGACGCGGGTTTTATGGGCCATCCGCGCCAGCCGTGTTATTTTTTGAGGGTCGATGATTTGGTTGGCGATAAGGATATCTTTGATGCCCGCTTCGGTGAGCGTTTCCGCCTCCGTCAGCTTGGCGCATGTCATGCCCTTGGCGCCGGCCGCCATTTGCATTTTGGCTATTTCCGGGCATTTATGCGTCTTGTAATGGGGGCGCAGCGCCGTACGCGTTCCGCTGAACGCGTCGGCCATGACGCGGATATTCCGCTCAAGCGCCGTCAAATCGACGAGGAGGGCGGGCGTTTCTATATCTTGCAGACACTTTGTCATTGTCTTTTTTTCTTGTGCCGTGATGGCATCGAGAATTGTATCTAATGTGAACTCAATAAACGAGCCGGAATCATTCCGACGCTGCGATTCGTTTAGCGTATCATAATACCGCTGCCTGTTTGCATATACCAATGCTTCCATCGGTATCCACGCAAAAATCGCGTTCCATTTAGAAAGCAGAAGCGTTTGCCACAATCGCCCCATACGGCCGTTGCCGTCCGCAAACGGGTGAATGATTTCAATTTCATAATGCACAACCGCGCCTTTCAGCACCGGATGTAATTGGGATTCTTTTGCCCACGCGAACAGTTCTTCCATCAACCGCGGTACAAAGCGCGGACGCGCACCGACATGAATAGCCATATCTCCGTCAAACACGCCCGCATCCCCGCTGCGGAATATGCCGGACTCTTCAAGCAAACCGCCCGTCATCAATTGATGCGCTTTAAGGAAGTCTTTGATACAATAAGGATCAAACGTTATAACTTGGTCATAGGCCTCGTAAGCATTCTTAACCTCTTTGATTTCCGCTTGCTTTGCGGCGACCGCTTTCCCCTGTATAACAGCGGCTACATCGCCAACGGTCAAGGAGTTCCCCTCTATGGCAAGGGAGGCGTGAACCGTCCGCACACGGTTTTCTCTGTGCAGGCTGATATCCTGATTAAATGCAGAATCGTATTCAAGCCTTGTGACGGCCTCAACGATTTTCGCCAGGCTGTCGGCGGCTTTTTCCGTTATGGTATACGGCGGTTTATTTGCCATTAAACAAGCCTCCCGAGGAGCGGGATGAGGGGGTAGGGGGTAGGGGTTAGGATTTAGGGGTAGGGGTTAGGGGAATAAGGGGTGTACGCGCGCAGCCGCGCACGCACGTTATTGTGTCCGATAGCGGTGTGCTTGTCAAGGGAACGGAATGGGCGGAACCGGGTATTGCCGGGAGGCACAAGCATTGAGAAAAGTGTCATACTGCTCATATCCGGCAACGATTCCCGGTCTGTGCGTAAGACTTTAACGATTCCCGCATGGTTAAACACCCGCGCAGAACGTTCCGGCGTAAACTTCTCAAAGATTTTACAAGATGCGCTATGTTCCTCGCTTGGTATCACGGAACGTTAAGCAGAGAAAGCAGGTTCATTTCGTTACGATCCCTATCGCAACAGTACACCTTTTCAGCCTGTCATTCTGAGCCGTGCGAACGGCATGGTAATCAATGTTGGATAACGGAAGCCTTTTTCCGTTTATTGGTGCAACCTTCAGTTAATGTACCGCTTGTACATCGGAAAGATGGGTTTTACACCCAACTTGTCCCATGAGAAAAATTGATCAGCGAACGATTATTATTAGCTAATATATCATTGTTTAATTTAGCTATGTGAGATATAATAATAAAAATGGACTTGGAGGTATTGATGATGGTTGTCAAATCAACGGAAGTGCAAAATAATTTTGGAAAATATTTGGAGATGGCATCCGGGCAGGAAATCGTGATTACCAAGAACGGTATACCCGTGGCTCGGCTTTTGGGGATGCAGGATACTCTTTCATTTTTGGCTGACCGATTGGTCGGCATCCTCCCAAAAAATATGGATGAAGATGAAGCGAAAGCAGAAAGGCTTAACCGACAATGAGGCTGATGCTGGATACCAACATTATTGTGGATGTACTGTCAAAGCGTGACGGTTACGAAGAATCCCTTCAGCTTGTGAAGTATTGCGAATTGGGTAAGGCGGAAGGCTTTGTTTCCGCTATAACCGTGACAGACGTTATGTACATTCTACGTAAACATATAACCCCAAGCCTTGCGCGTGAAGCCATGCAAACCTTGTTGTTAATTGTAAATGTTGCGAATGTTTTGAAAAGCGACATCACTTCCGGGTTTTCAAGCGACATGAAGGACTACGAGGACGCTGTCCAAGCATCTTGTGCGGAGCGCATGAAGGCAGATTATATCGTGACACGGAATATTAATGACTTCGCAAAGTCACCAATCCCGGCGATTTTACCGAATTCGGCTATAAATATCATTACCAACTTTAGATAAAATCAAATCGTTATTGGGAGTGGATTAAATGTCATGGCCTACTCATATCGCAGCCGCCGCCGGTTATGTTGAAGAAAAGAACGGAAATATGCTTCTCGTAAAATTACAGCACAGGGGTTGGGATACTCCCGGAGGGCAAATCGAAGTTGGCGAAAACCTCGAAGAAGGTGTGCTTCGAGAAATCCTTGAGGAAAGCGGCATAACAGCTGCCGTCAGATGTTTGGTGGGCATTTATTCAAATGTCGGGCAACACCTATATTATGATGGCGTAACCAACGTGCCGACAAAGGTTATGTTCGATTTTATATGCGATTATGTGGATGGAACGCCGACCACCTCGGACGAAACGAGCGAAGTAATATGGATTCCGAAAACCAAGGTAATGGATTATGTTACTGCCCCTGCCATGCGGTTTAGGTTCGAAAAGATGCTGAATTTCAATGGGAAGGTTTCATATTGTTCTTATGTGACGAAGCCGGAATTTCAAGTTTTATCGGACAGAACAATTTAGCGTAGAGGTGGCGTAAAAAAAATACGATATATTTTTATTTGATGCAGACGGCACTCTGTATGATTATGACAAGGCCGAAGAATACGCACTCAAGACGATGTTTGAATATTGTGGCTTCGAATATGATGAAACCCTACGGACAATATAAAAGGTTTCAATAATAAATACCTTGCTGAACTCGGATCACCACAGACCGCTACGCTGCTGCGCATCTCGCGGCTAAAGGTTCACGCGGCTCGCGATGACGTACAGCGTTGTGTCTATATGTCTTGTAAAACCATTACCTTCAACACGTCTTTGCGAGCCGCCTAAGGCGGCGCGGCAATCCAGAGGTTCCCTGTGCTTCGGTTATCGCAAGCCTCGCGGCGTTGACACCGTACCGTGCTTCTTTTACACTGTACGGCGG
>WRFT01000174.1 GCA_009776385.1 Clostridia bacterium | reverse complement strand
CATGTGGGACATAGGACATAGGATTTTGGCTATAGGTTTTGGAAAATCGTATTGACATGTCATCGATTTTATGAGAGTATCAATTGGTGATAAAGTTAAATGCGTTTACTCGTATCCCATACGCATCGAATGCCCGAATCGAACGGATGGAAAGGGCTTAGGTATGACATTTAAAGTAACCGGACGCGGCATTATGGTTTCGACCAAGGTCATCATCATGGTACTGCTCATCATCATCATTAATACCGCCACCATCGGTGTTTTTAGTTATGTCATCCATCGGGCAGACTTTATTAAAAGCTATTCGGACAGATCCATAGCCATCGCCCAAACCGCCGCCATGTCCATAACACCGGAAGAATTTCGATACGCGCTGGATACCAATGAGAAAAACGACCACTATATACATTTGCAGCGTCAGTTTGAGATGGTGAGGGAGGATGAGAAACTCCTCTACTTTTACGGCGGCGGCTTTAACCCCGAAACAGGCATGAAAATGTACATGGAAGGCCATCTCGATCGCCGTTTCGGGTTAAATGGCGATGTACCTTTGGATATTTTCCCTCAGGCTGCCTTTGACGCGTTTGAAAACGGTATCACGTGCGTCAGCGAAATATATAGACTAAACATCGACGGAAGCTGGGGTATATCCACCTACGCGCCGATTTTCGATGAAAATCAAACCGTTATAGGGCTCATCGGCGTTATTGTGTCTTTGGCAGACGCGCTTATGAGCAACAATCTCTTTGGGCTGAACATGCTGTTTATATCGTTCGGGTTCTTGCTTGTTATTGGATGGGTGCCCATATTTTATATCAAGCGAGCGGTTACAAAGCCGTTATCCGCACTGCGTAAGGCATCTGATAAAGTAGCGCAGGGAGATTTTAATGTCGAGCTGCCATCCGTCTCCGGTGTCAATGAAATCAGCGCGCTTTCAGTCGCGTTTAAAACGATGACGGAGAAATTGGCTGAGCATACACGAGAGCAGCAAGAGAAAAATGAAAACTTACAGTCACTAAACGAGTCACTCGCGGTAGCTTGGAACCGCGCGGAAGATGCCAATCGCGCGAAAAGTGATTTCCTTTCCAATATGAGTCATGAAATACGGACACCCATGAACGCCATTATCGGTATGACCCATATCGGAGAAAACGCTACGGATCCGGATCAAATTCGTTATAGCTTTACACGGATCAAGGATGCTTCCAGGCACTTGCTGGGTATCATCAACGATATTCTGGACGTTTCAAAAATTGAATCCGGCCGCTTTGAACTGTCTAACATAGAGTTTAGCTTTGAAAAAATACTAAGGCAAGTAGTGAATGTTATCAGTTATCGTATAGAGGAAAAGAATCAACGATTTACAGTATACATAGACAGGAATATTCCGCAAAACATGATAGGCGACGATCAGCGTTTGGCGCAAGTTATTACCAATCTGTTAGGCAACGCGGTAAAATTTACCCCGGATGGCGGCTCCATCAGCATTCACACCTATTATCTGGGTGAAGAAAACGGGATGTGTCATATTAGAATTAGCATTACCGACACGGGTATTGGTATTAGCCCTGAACAGCAAATCAATTTATTTCAATCCTTCCAACAGGCAGAAATGCACATTTCGCGCAAGTTTGGCGGTACGGGCTTGGGGTTGGCTATATCCAAGAACATCGTGGAGATGATGAATGGCACGATATCCGTCAAGTCAGAACTTGGCAAGGGATCGGAGTTTACTTTTACAGTAAAAATACAACATGGCGCACTCGCCGGCGATTATGATATGTACCGTGATATCGCATGGGAAAACGCCAGGATCCTGGCTGTGGACGATGATCGGTATATCGTCAATGATTTTAAGGGCATCGTTAACAAATTCGGCGCGTACTGCGATATCGCTGTGGGCGGGGAACAAGCGCTGGAGTTAATAGCTAAAGGGAACCTATATAACTTGATTTGTATCGATTGGAACATGCCGGGTATGAACGGTATTGCCTTAGCCTTGGAACTGCGCAAAAGATTACCGGCCGAGAACAACACCGTGTTTGCGATGATGTCCTCCATTAACGACAGCTTCATTATCACACAAGCCAAAGAAGCCGGCATCAGCAAGTTTCTATATAAACCATTATTCCCCTCCACCATTGCCGAGTTGGCGCGTGAATGTTTTACAATAACCAATAAGCAGGAGGAACCAACGCCGGAAGAACACGAAATATACTCATTTAACGGTCATTGCATCTTGTTAGCCGAGGATGTTGAGATAAACCGTGAGATCGTTCTGGCTTTATTGGAACCAACAGGGATTCAAGTTGATTGCGCGTTTAACGGCGCCGAAGCGCTGCGCATGTTTACCGATTCACCTGATCGGTACGATCTTATTTTCATGGATATGCAAATGCCTGAAATGGATGGCCTGACGGCAACGGTCGCCATTCGGGCGCTGGATTTGGATAAAGCTAAGACAATACCCATCATTGCCATGACAGCCAATGTTTTCATCGAAGATATTGAGAAATGCCTGGCTGCCGGTATGAACGGGCACTTGGGAAAACCACTCGATTTTAAAGAAGTATTGTATACACTGCGAAAAATCTTATCTTAGAAACGCTAACGCTCAAGCTTGACGCGTTCCATCCGGTCCGCCTCTTGCAATTCAGATGATGAACCTCCCAGCGGATGGTAGCATAACACCTTACGCCCTTCCCCCAAATCACGCATCTCGGGGCGTGTTTGTTTGCATTGTTTCGTGGCATAACGGCAACGCGGTGCAAATTTACAATGGGTTATCGCATACTCTTTTTCTTCCATATCGGGCATCACGAAGGACTCACTCCACTTGTCACCTACACGTGGCACGGCATTAATCAGCATTTCAGTATACGGATGTCTCGGGTTATCCAAGATCATCCTCGCGGGACCGTATTCAATCACAGCGCCTCGATATAATGTGGCGATATAATCGCTTACGTAGTATGCCGTACTCAGGTCATGCGTAATATAAATGAAGGACACATTATATTTTTCCTTCAGTTCCCTGAAGAGGTTGACGATATTCATTTTCATTGAGGCATCGATGGCCGCCACCGGTTCATCCGCGACAATCAGCTTTGGCTGCGTAATCAGCGCCCGTGCGATGGATATACGCTGTAATTCGCCGCCTGAAAATTGTGTGGGATACTTGTCCTGTACAATCGCAAGCGACATGCCGACATTTTGTAATGTTTGCTCTATCAGTTTTTTTGCCTCACTGCGATTTTCTGCGATACCCAATCGTAGTGCCGTGTTAAAAAGGTATGTGTCCACCGTTTTGCGGGCAGAGAAGGATTCATAGGGATTTTGAAAAATAGGCTGCACATGCAGACGAAATTGTGTGGGATTGTATGCTTTTTTATCGGCATAGTCATTGCCGAGCAACCGAATCGTTCCTCCGTCCGGCTTATACATGCGCAAAATCATCTTACATAGTGTTGTTTTCCCGCAGCCGGACTCACCTACTATCGACAAGATCACCGGTTTATCGCGGCCAATCTCCAACGAAACATCATCCACGGCCGTGAGTTTTTTGCCCATTAACATGCCGCCGATGCGAAATACCTTGCTGACACCGTTTATTTCCAACAGTTTTTCAGTCATATGACCGGTCCCCCTTGTCAAGCAGATGGCAAGCAACATAGCGGCCGGGCATGGCCTCACGGAATACCGGCGCGGTCATCGTACACTCGGGGGCGGCGTGGCTGCAGCGCGGCGCAAAACGGCACCCGGGCGGCGGATTGGTTAGCGCGGGCGGACGGCCCGGTATACCCACCTTCGGGCTTCGGTCGCCTACCTTTGGCAACGCCCCGATCAGCATTTTGGTATACGGATGAATCGGGTCGCGGAAAATCGCCTCGGTATCGCCCAACTCGACAAAGCTGCCGGAGTACATGATACCCAGCCGGTTGGTAATTTGGTAATGTACACCCATATCATGGCTAACCAAAACCAAGGTATTCTGATACTGGCGCTGCAACCGGGTCAGCAGCATTAAAATACCGCGTTGCACCACCACATCCAGCGCGGTAGTCGGTTCATCCGTGAGCACGATGTTCGGAGCCATAAAGGTAGCCAGCGCGATGACCACGCGTTGACGCATACCGCCGGATAACTGGAATGGAAAAGCTTCCAGTACATCGGCAGACAGTTCCAACTCTTCAAGATACGCCGCCACACGCTCAAGCGTTTGGCTCTTCGTTTCACGAGTAAGCTCTTCTTTTGGGATAGAATCAAGAAATTGGTTTTTCAAGCGCGTGATGGGGTTGAGCACACTCTGCGCCGCTTG
>WRFT01000173.1 GCA_009776385.1 Clostridia bacterium | reverse complement strand
AGGTATCGGCAAGAAGCCCAGATGAGGGAGAACGCGAATAAGGGAGGTGAATGATATGCCAACAGCCATGGTAACGGGAGGCGGCCGGGGCATCGGCCTGGCTATCGCATGCAGGCTGGCGCAGGAAGGGTATGCTGTATCGGTGATGGATTTAAATGAACCTTTAGAGGTTCCGCCATCGCTGACACGCGGCCGTCCGTCCGATTTCTTGTTCGTCAAAGGCGATATTACCAGCGCGGCGGACCGGGCGCGCTACCTGACGGAAACCATCGCCGCCCTGGGTGATATTCAGGTGCTGGTCAACAACGCAGGCGTGGGGCCGTCGATACGCGCCGATTTGATGGAAATGTCGGAAGCAAGCTGGGATCGTGTTCTTTCCGTTAATTTAAAGGCCGCTATGTTTTTAACACAGGCTGTGGCCAACAGAATGCTCACGCAAACGCCGCAAGGCAGTAAACGGGGAGATATCATCAACATCGGTTCCTGCTCCGCGCGGACGGTTTCCTTGAACAGGGGTGAATACTGCGTATCCAAAACGGGCTTGTCGATGCTTACGCAATTGTTTGCGGCCCGCCTGGCGCAGGACGGCATATATGTGAATGAAGTGCGCCCGGGCGTGATTAAAACCGATATGACCGCTGCCGTTAAGCAAAAATATGACGCCCTGATAGAGGGGGGCACGTTTCCGGTCGCGCGTTGGGGTACGCCGGAGGATGTCGCGGACGCGGTGATGTCCTTTGTGGGCGAACGCTGCCTTTATACAACGGGCTCTTATATTGATGTAGACGGCGGTTTCCATATCAGACGGTTATAGTAAAAAGGGAGTGTCCCATGTGATAAAGCAAACAGCCGTTGTTGCGGGCCGGTCCATGGTTGTGTACAGCTTGGATACGGTTATTGTCGGGTCGGGCGCGGCGGGGTTTTGTGCCGCGAACCGCCTGCATGCCGAGGGGCGTACGGATATCGCGTTGGTTACCGAAGACCTGTACGGCGGGACCTCCCGCAATTCAGGCAGCGATAAGCAAACTTACTATAAGCTAACCTTGTCCGGGAGCGAGCCGGACAGTGTACGCGCCATGGCGGATACCCTTGTGTCCGGAGGCTGTACGGACGGAGATACGGCGGTATGTGAGGCGGCGCTGTCCGCGCGCTGCTTCATGAGGCTGGCGGAGATGGGGGTACGCTTCCCCGTTAACCGATACGGGGAATTTGCCGGCTATAAGACAGATCATGACCCGCGCAGCCGCGCCGCCAGCGCGGGCCCCTATACTTCTCGGGAGATGACCGGCTGTCTGCAAGCCGCGGCGGAATCCGCGGGTATCCGAATCTTTGATAAAACACAGGTCATAAAGGTGTTAAGCTGCGCGGGTAAAATAAGCGGGCTCTTGTGCGTACAACACTCCGGACGGGCGGGGTCAGAGCCTGCCTATACCTTGTTTCATTGCCTTCGTGTGATTTACGCCACCGGGGGACCCGCCGGAATATATAAAGACAGCGTATACCCGGCCGGGCACAACGGCGCTTCGGGTCTGGCTTTCGAGGCGGGCGTAACGGGGGTAAACCTGACAGAATGGCAATATGGATTAGCGTCGCTGCATCCGCGCTGGAATGTCTCGGGAACCTACATGCAGTCTCTTCCGTGTTTTATCTCCACAGACAGCCGTGGGGAAGATGAGCGGGTGTTTTTAGAAGATGCTATCGCCGATTTGGGCAGGCTCGCCTCCCTTGTGTTTCTGAAAGGCTATCAGTGGCCTTTCGATGTGCAAAAGGCGTCGGGCGGTTCATCGCTCATCGATATTCTGGTTTATACGGAACGCGAAAAAGGCAGAAGGGTCTATCTGGATTTTCGCCGGAACCCGTTCGGCGCGGAATTGGACTTCGCTAGCCTTGCCCCCGAAGCATACGAATACTTGAAAAAAGCGGGCGCTTGCTTTGGAACACCCATCGATCGCCTGGAACACATGAATAGGCCGGCCGTGGACTTTTACCGTGATAAGGGCGTGGATTTACGCCGCGAACGGCTGGAAATTGCGCTCTGCGCCCAGCATAATAACGGAGGCCTCGGTGTTGACTGCTGGTGGCAAACCAACTTGGAAGGATTCTTCGCGGTAGGGGAAGCCGCCGGTACCCACGGCGTGTACAGGCCGGGCGGCAGCGCCTTGAACGCGGGGCAGGCGGGGGCAACGCGCGCGGCACGCTATATAGCCTCTTTAAAACCGGCCGAGGCGGCGCCGGACATTTTCGCGTTTATTAGCGATGCTTCCAATCAAACGGAGGCCTTGCTCGCCATGATGGACGGCCTTGTCAAGGGTGAAGATACCGTCCGTGCAGTGTGGGATAACGCCGCCGCGCGCATGTCGCGTGTCGCGGGCCCCATCCGGTCCGCTCAGGGGATTACAGAGGCGCTATCCGCCGTCCGTGAGGAAATAGGCGCTTTTGGCCATATTGTCGGTGTCCGCGATGCTGACGGTTTGCCGGAAGCTTTCCGCCTGCGTGACATGCTGATTTGTCAGGAAGTCTATCTGTCGGCGATGGCCGATTATATCAAACACGGCGGGAAGAGTCGGGGCGGCGCGTTATACGTTGATAAAAACGACGGAATACCGCGGCAAGGGTGCCCGGAAGAATGGGCCATTACACCGGACGCGGGCGCGTTGAAGGATACCGTTCAAGAAACAACCATTAAAAAAGGACGCCCCGTCTCCGTTTTCAGAAGCGTACGCCCGATACCCGAGGAAGATGACTTTTTTGAAAACGTATGGAGACAGTTCAGGGAAACCGGCGGCATTTATTAAACGTTTCCGTCATCGCCGTATTCTCGGTTAGGAAATAATGATCCTGCCGCATGTTTCGCACTCGACGACCTCTGAACGGTTCTTGATTTTCTTTAAAATAACTGACGGAAGGGACATGTTGCATCCGCCGCATTGATCGGCAAACAGCTTGACAACCGGCGGTACGCAGCGTGTCTTAATAACACGATACTTTTCCAGCAAAGGGATATCAATGTCCTTTTCTTTTAAGGCGGTTAGGCTTCGCTTCTCTTCCAGTACGGCGTTTTTTTCTTTACTTTCTTCTTCGTAAATCTTTTTAAGCTCCTCATACTCCGCAATGGCGCGGGCGGCCTTCGGCCTTATTTCGGAGCGCTGACGGTCACATTCCTCCGCGTCGCGTTTCAGTTTTTTCATTTCCGACTCATAAGCGGACACACCATTGAAAATATGCTTGGCATCTTGCAGCATCCCGCGCGTATCCTCTAAACTGGACGGCAGTTCTTCCTCGAACCTCGTATGCATGGCGGCAACCTGATCGTCCAGCTTGGTGATGGCGTCTTTAACAATGTCTATACGGTCCGCCATCTCCGCCACTTCCGCTTCGATGCGTTTAAGCGTATCTCTTTGCGCGGCTAAATACTCGCGGCTCTTTAAAAACTTAACGCGCGACGGCGCGTTCTTCATGTCGTTATCAAGCCTGTCATTAGCCATGTCTTCCTGTTGGTATTCCCAAAGCCTGTCCAATTGATCCAAAGACGGCGCCTCCTTGCCGGCGCGCCTATAGCACGGGATACGGAATCGTCCCTGTACGATAAACCGCCACGTTGCATTCTACACGATTGAGCGCTTTTTGTAAAGAATCACACAGGCTGTCCATACCCGGATCCTCCGTGGCAAAATGCCCTGCCGCGAAGAGAACCATGCCGTTCTCAGCCGCTTCCAGCGCGTGATGATGCTTCACTTCTCCCGTTAAGAAAGCGTCGGCTCCCTGCCCGAACGCTTCCGCCCATCCGTCGGATCCGCTTCCCGAACAGAGGCCCAGCCTGTGTACCATATGTTCTTCCGCGCCGTACAGGATGACCGGTGCGCGCAGTATGCGTGCTATTTGAGCCTGCAGGGCTCCGGCGCGTACAGGGCCTGCAGTCAAATCACCTGTTCGAACGAGCCCCTCACCGGTAACATTCCGCAGGCGTAACAAGCGGCACAGGGCGGTATTGGTACCCTCAGGGGATTTATCCAAGTTGGTATGCGCCGTTATCATCGATACGCCCGCGCGCGCCATTTTAAGTATCAAACGGCTCTCATAATGGTTTTCCAGCACATGACGTACGGGTGACAAGAGCAGCGGATGATGCGTTATCAGCAAATTCGCGCCCAGTTCTACCATCTCGTCTACCACGCTTGCCGTAACATCCAAAGCCAGCATCACGCCCGTCACTTCCGCATCCGGGTTTCCCGTGATAAGGCCCACGTTATCGAACGACTCGGCGGTGTCAAACGGGGCTATCTCATCGATGATATCCAGCATTTCCTTTACCAGCATCCT
>WRFT01000172.1 GCA_009776385.1 Clostridia bacterium | reverse complement strand
GCGTACCTGCATCTGCCTGTCGTTATGCGGGACGCGACGCGCAAGCTGTCCAAGCGCCACGGCGACCCGTCCTTCGAGGACCTGATTGACATGGGATACGTGAGGGAGGCCATCATCAATTTTATCGCGCTTCTGGGGTGGAGCCCCGGAGACGACCGCGAGTTCTTCACCTTGGATGAGTTGGTTCAAGCATTTGACATATCCGGGCTCAGCAAAGCGCCCTCTATATTTAACATGGAAAAACTGACTTGGTTTAACGGCGAGTATATTAAAAAAATGGACTTTGAGGATTATTTAAAAGAAGCGTCCCGTTGGTTTGATAAAGCGCTGGCGGGCAAAGGCATTGATTACCGCCGTTTAGCCGAGCTGATGCAGGGCCGGACGGATGTGTTCAGCCGTATTCCGGACAAGGTAAGCTTCCTTGCCGGCATGCCGGCGTATGACAGTTCACTGTATGAGCGTCCAAAGCTGAAGATGACACCGGATATCGCCCGCCGTATGCTTACGGATATGCTGTCCGCGCTGGAAGGCATCGAAAATTGGTCGGAATCCGCTGTCCGCGAGGCCGTCACACCGCTGATTCAGGCCTCCGGCATGAAGACGGGCGCTGTTTTATGGCCGCCCCGAATCGCCGTATCGGGCCTGGAAAACACACCCGGCGGTTTTTATGAAATAGCGGGCTTGCTGGGCAAAGAAGAAACGCTGCGCCGCATGAGAGACGGCCTTTCAAAGCTTATTTAAACAGTAAAAATGCTTACCAGGTGCGTCCGAACCCGGTGATATACCAGTCCGGTTGATGCAGTTTATACTGAGCATCCTGCACCACGCGGTCCCCGGCGGGTACGGCGCTCATGTTATGGTGCTTGCGTTTGGGTTCCACCGTATAGCGTATACAATAACGCTTCACGCGGTTGGCCACATTTCCCTCGATCGTGGTAATATCATATATACCCGGGGCGATGACGCGCACCGTTTCAACCAAGCCCGTATGCAGCGTGGGCGCGCCGCCGATGCGGCCATAAAAAATTTGATAACCCGGCTTGGGAATATCCACCAGCCTTTCGGTGAGGATATACGCATTACGGCAGCGGATAACATTTACTTCACGCATCATAAATACATCCGGGATGGCCTGCAGCGGCTCATATTTTAAGTCCTTATCGTCGCCCGTGACAAAGGCCGCGATTTGGTTTTCCTTTAGTGTTTCCACCCCGGCGTGAACCGCGCACCAGGAAGTAAAAGCGGCGCACCATCCGATGGCCGTTTTATCCCCGTAATACCATACGGTATAGTCATTACTGCGCTTAAGCGTCTTGCCGCCCCGCCGCGTGAACTCCTCGGTTGCCAGATCGACCATCGCCTGTATCTGGGGAGGGATGCCGCCCGGCGCCGGGCTTGGAGAGGGTTCTTCTTCCAGTTGCAGCATTTGGGGCAGTACGCTTTCTTCCGGGCCGCTGTCCCCCGCGGCTGCCGCCGTGCCGAGCGCGCAGAATACCAATAAACCCGCTAACAGCTTTTTCAACCGTTCATCCTCCCTTCGGCTTCCGGCATATTGTATGACACTTCCTGATTGAAAACAATTTCTTTACAGTCGATGAACCCTTCGGCAACGAAAATAGCCGCCTTGCCGTCACAAACGGTGACCGTGCCGTATCCGGTTGCGGTACACAGGAAGGTGCGGTATCGGCCGCCGTTTTGGGTGCCGACATACAGTGTCTTGGTGACGGCGTCATACCGCACGCCGGTTAAACCCTGTAACAGGCCGTAAGAGGCCATCGCGCGGGCGTACCAATGCCCGCACTCGTATTCATTAAAGGGGTTGCGTTTCACGCCGTCATAACGGCCGCGCACCGCTTCCTCAATAGCCAGAGCCTCTTGGACCATGCCAAAATGCATCATATGTGACGCCGCCTGATGCTCGATACCGGTCCATACCTCGTCGCTGTATACAAAGGGCAGCGACGGCTTTTCGCCGTTGGGCCAAGAACAGAGCAGCAGCCCCGCCTCATCCCCCACCGCGTACCCGGGCCGCTGCGGATTGGCATGCTCGCGCAGGGTGGTTTTAAAGTTATAGGCGAATATAGCGCGCAGATGCGATTTTACCTTCTCCGCATCCATAATTTCGCCCAACCCGCTCATTTGTGCCAGCCATGCGCCCAGAACGCCATCGGACATACAGCCTTTACCGTATTGATACTTCGGGCCTTCCTCTTCTAAAAGCCGCCGGCATTGCGCGTTGCTTTTCGATTCTTTATTCACGTCAAAGGGAGCCCGCAGGTTTTTCCATGCCACTTTTTGGTCATAATACTCACCGTTAAACAAATGGGTATCCAAATACTGACGGCTTCGCTTATATAAATCACGGTAACGCCCGACATCCTTGCCCAGCGCCTCGCCCATACGCGTCATGGCGGCCAAGGCGCCCGTATAAAAGGAAGTACACATGCCATCCGCGCCCCAAAACTCAATATCGTAGGTGTTATGGTGAGGCTCCAGCAAGGCGCCGGTTTCATCCGGATCCCATGTCCTGATACAGTATTCCAGGCTGTCAGCCATACGGTCATACCATCCCGCTATCCATTGCAAATCCCCGCAAACGCGCCATTCGCGGTACATTTTTATGATGCCGCCCAACTGGCCGTCCGCCGCGGCATGGAATGAATGGTCGGTGGGACGTATGGGCAGGGAGGAACGGAAACACTGATGCCCGTTTTCATCTTGATCTTCACCAAACTCGGTTACGCGCAGGCTTCGTTCCATGGCAGGGAAAAGATGACACATAGCCTGGGCATAATTCCAAACGTGGTTGCAGGAACCATCGCAGCAACCGCTGGTGTCACAGCAGCCTTCCCACGCCCAAATGCGCCCGTCGGTTTGCCTTAATACCGTTGGGGATTTGAGAATCGTCAGGTTGGCCGCAATGGAATCGATGATGACCTCGGGTAAGTCGCTATCATAGAATGTATCGGAAAACAATTTACTGCCCCGGCGGAGACGATGATATTCATGGGAAAAATATTGCATCACCTCATCGGCGGACGCAAAGCGGCCTGCATACCAAGGCACATGCGTCGGCTTTTGCGCGCAGGCATCTGGCGCGGCGCAGCAACAGCTTTCCGTGCCGTCCGCGCTCTCTTCCCACCCTCTGCGTAAGCGGGTTTTAGGGACATACCACGCGGCCTTCACAACGATGGTCTTGCTTTCGCCGGGCTGAAGCTCGAAGGGCACGGCCACGGACCCGCCGGGGCTTTTATCACCCGGATGGCGTTCGTTTTTAATGACACCGGCTTGAATATCATTCCACAGCATGGTGAGGATGTCGAACCATCCGCCGTCGAACCAGTTGGTGTTCACCGCGGCGCAGGCATCCTCCACGCAGGCATAAAAATACCCCTCCGCCCACGGCTCGTTCTGCGTAGAGGGCTGCGTCAGCACAAATCCGTCATGTTTGCCAAGGACAAAGACCTCGTCTTTGACATACTCCGCGCCGATATGCTTTTGAACATTCATGAAGTTGAAGGCATTGAAAGAATAGACGGCTCGCACCTTCTTTTGCGTGGCATTATGAAAAGTATATTCCAAACCGGCCGCCGGGAGGCTTGAATCATCTTCGTTTAGGGGGATAAACGGGCTGAAAGCCGTCAAGCTAACCTGAAGGGGTATCTTTTCATCTTCAAAGCGCAGCTCGGCAAAGGGAAAACGCGCCGTAAAGGTATTGGATTGCATGCGGGGCAACCCGTAATTCTTACCATGCAGCCCGTTGCCCGCGCCGTCAAAGCTTTTACCGGTGCCGGAGAATACCTTTCGATACGGCACGGGCCCCTCCAGTACCCGCGCGACGGAATCGCCGCACTCATCAAGGACGCATAGGGCGGAGAACACATTCGGCTCGTTGTATATATCAGGCTCATTGCGCAGGCTGAAGTGGCCCAGCATGCCCGTCCCTTCCACGCAGAACATACCCGCGCCCATGCCGCCCAAAGGGTAGGCAATCATATCCAACTCGTTTTTCCGGTAGGTCTTCATGTGAACAGCTCCTTATTGCTTATTGCACTTGCCTTATCTATTAAACATTATTTGCATCGTTTTGTATATATGCCATCCTTTAGGATACCCGCCCCAATCGCGCGGAAGATGGACAATACCCGGCGTTTTATGCTACTATCGTGTTGTTTTCTTCATGCCCGCAAACAGGTAATCGGGCGGAATTATCAAGGAGGTTTTATACGTTGGAAAAGAAAAACATTACCGTGGCAGGCATTGGATATGTCGGGTTATCATGCGCCGTTTTACTATCACAACGGCATCGTGTCACGGCGCTCGACGTGCTGCCGGAACGTGTGCGGAT
>WRFT01000171.1 GCA_009776385.1 Clostridia bacterium | reverse complement strand
TGTGTGCCGGGAGAGGAAATAAGTCAGGATGCCTGCGCTGGCATTCAAAAAGGTAAAGCCGCTGTTTTCGGGGCGGAACGCGACAGGATTGCCTGTGTAAAGGAGTCGTATGTATGACATGCTGTTATGATACGGTTGTCTTCGATTTAGACGGCACGTTAATTGAGTCCCATGAGGGAATTTTTCGATCGCTTATGTACGCCTTAGGTGAAATGGGCTGCGCATCGCCCGGAGAGCAGGATATGCGGCGCTTCATCGGCCCGCCGCTCCAACGCTCTTTCGTGGATGTGCTTGGTATGTCCGAAGAAGACGCCCGTCGCGCTACTGAGATCTACCGTTCGCGCTATAAAGATAAATGTCTGGAAGAAAGCGCCGTATATACCGGTATACCGGAACTGCTGGCGCGTCTGAAACGTTGCGGAGCGGTCCTGGCGGTGGCCACCGGTAAGCCACAGGGAATGACGGATAAAATTCTTCAGCACTTCAGGCTTGCCGAATACTTCTCTTGTATCGTGGGTACGGATGAAAAAACGGTCACGAATGATAAAAGCCGGTTAATCGAACGCGTGTTGGCGGGCAGGGAAGGGCGCACGGTCATGATTGGCGATACACGATTTGACAGACAAGGCGCAAAAGACTGCGGTATTGCGTTTGTCGGGGCGGGATACGGATACGGAACGCCGGAGGAGTTGGGGGCGGACGAGGGCGTTCCGGTGGCGGCGGATGTCAACGGTTTATTGGCACTGTTGCTGGAGGATGCACCCGTGCCGCGCGGTGTTTTCATAACCGTGGAAGGTCTTGACGGATGCGGAAAAACAACACAGATGAACGCGCTGGAACAAGCGCTTAAGCGTTTTGGCTATGATGTGCTGCGTACGCGGGAACCGGGCGGGTGTCCCGTTTCGGAGAAAATACGCGATATCGTGCTGGACAGAGGCCATCCCGAGATGTTACCCATGACCGAGGCGCTGCTTTACGCCTCGGCCCGAGCTCAGCATGTCGGGCAAATTATCCTTCCCGCGCTGAAGAAGGGGCGTTTGGTTCTGTGCGATCGCTACGTCGATTCCTCCATTGCCTATCAAGGCGGCGGGCGGATGCTGGGCATGGACCGTGTCGCCGATATCAATGCGTATGCCACCGGTGGGCTTCTGCCGGACATATCGGTTTATTTGGATGCCGGTGTCAGCGCGGCGTTGGAAAGGCGTTTTGGCGTCGGGGGAGCGGACCGGATTGAAATGGAACCGAGTGAATTCCATACGCGTGTTTCAGACGCGTTTGAAAAGCTAATTCAAAACCAATCAAGCCGTTATCTGGTGGTGGACGCTCGCGCGGACGCCGAAAGCGTGACGCGCGAATGCTTTAAAAAAGTGATGGATAAATTACGCGTAATGGAGGGTGTCAGCTCTTTTGGGTGAGAAGATTACGGTTGGCATGTCCGGCGGTGTCGATTCCGCCGTCGCCGCGTTTTTATTAAAAGAACAAGGCTATGACGTAACCGGTGTATTCATGAACAACTGGGACGAAAAAGATGAGGCGGGCTGTTGTACCGCTGAAAGCGATTGGCGCGATGTCCGCGATGTCTGCGCGGATATCGGGATACCCTGTTACGCGGTCAACTTCGCGGCGGAGTATAAGGAGCGTGTCTTTAAACACTTTCTCTCGGAATACCGTCTGGGGCGGACGCCGAACCCGGATGTGCTGTGCAACCGGGAAGTGAAGTTCGACGTGTTTATGCAATTTGCCTTAAAAACAGGCGCTTCCCGTATTGCCACGGGGCATTTTGCCCTCACCAATACCCGGGGCGAACTGCATAAAGGCGTGGACCCTGATAAAGAACAAAGCTATTTTCTGTACATGCTTAAATCCGGCCAGCTTCAAAAGACGCTGTTTCCGGTGGGTCACTTAATGAAGAGGGAAGTCCGCCGAATCGCACGGGAAAAGGGCCTTTCCGTCAGCGATAAGCGGGATTCAACGGGGGTATGCTTCATCGGTGAGCGTAGTTTTAAACCCTTTTTACGGCAGTTCCTTCCGGAAACGCAGGGAGACATCGTCACCCAAAACGGGCAAGTCGTCGGCCGTCATGATGGGGTCATCTTTTATACATTGGGGCAGCGCAAGGGCCTGGGGATCGGGGGCGCCGGTGATGGCGGAAGATGGTTCGTTATCGGGAAGGACACTGTTCATAACAGGCTTCTGGTCGCTCAAGGGGAGGATCACGCAGCGCTGTACGCAACCCGCGCGGAAGGCTCGGGGCTGACATGGGTAGGTGAACCGCCCGCGGTCAACACGTTTACATGTGCCGTCAAGTTTCGTTACCGCCAGCAAGACTGTCAAGCCCGGGTTGATATTTCGGGTAGCAAGCTGCTCGTTACCACCCAAGAATCGCAGCGTGCGCTGACACCCGGCCAAAGCATCGTCCTGTATGAAGGTTCCCGTTGTTTAGGGGGCGCGGTGCTGGACAAAAGTTATACGGAGTGAGCCCGCGGCAGCATAGGCTTTATTAGGTTTTATTATTAAAACAACTTGTGCTAAAAAGACAATTCCTTGAAACGGCGTTACAAAAAAGCACGTCGCTTACAGTTCCGCGAGCAATCCGGCCAACGTATCTTTCGCGTCACCCAATAATAAAGTAATCTTGTGGCTTTTTAAATACAGCGGGTTATCAACCCCCGAATACCCCGGTTTGGTATCATAGTTGCACAAAATGAGGTGTTTAGCCTTTTCGACATGAAGTATCGGCATACCGTAAATCGGCGTTCCCTCAGCCGTATTAGCGGCAGGGTTTACCACATCGTTCGCGCCGATGACAATGGCTACATCGCACCGTTCAAACTCAGGGTTAATATCGTCCATTTCATAAAGCTGGTCATAGGGAACGTCAACCTCAGCGAGTAAAATATTCATGTGCCCCGGCATACGCCCGGCGACTGGATGAATTGCGTATTTTACCTCTTTGCCGTCCGCCTCAAACTTGTCCGCGATGTTCTTTACAAGGCCCTGCGCCTGTGCCAGCGCCATGCCGTAGCCCGGAACAATGATGATTCGCTTAGCCTCGCGCATCAGTTCCGATAAGTTTGTTTCCGGTTCTTCGGAACCTATCAACGCTTCTCCGTCCGCCCCGTCTTCCGCGGGTATACCGTATTTATGGGAAACATCCCACGGTACCGCGTTTGTATGATGTGTAAGAACGGTGGTTTTTCCCAACAGGATGTCCATCAGGCTGCGGTTCATCGCGCGGCACATAATCTGTGTCAGCAAGAGCCCGGATGCGCCGACGATTCCGCCTATGGCCACCAGAAGCGGGTCGGCGATAGCCAAGCCCGCGATGCCCGCTGCCACGCCGGAGAAGGAGTTAAGCAGCGAAATGGTAATAGGCATGTCCGCGCCGCCGACGCGTGCCGCAAAGGCGACGCCGAATAGGCCGCTGGCCATAAAGCATAACGCGGTCGTCCAGCCAACAGGCAACCCGATGGTCATTAAAACAACCGGAAGCGCCGATACGGCTAACGAAAGAATCGTGATGGCTGTGTGTGCCGGCCAGATATGAGGCTGCTGTTTCATGAGGCCTTGCAGCTTGAACGCTGCGACGAGGCTGCCTGTCAGTGTCAGGGTACCCACTAAAACGGCAAGCCCTGCCGTCGCGGTAGAGAACCCGGATATAACGCTGGGATTTGCCAGTTCCATCGCACCGACGATGGCCGATGCCACGCCGCCGAATCCGTTCAGCAGCGCCACAGCCTGCGGCATCTCAATCATTTTGACGCGCCGCGCGCCCATCAAGCTAAGGGCGGCTCCCAAAGCCATCGCTATCCAAAGGCCGGCGTCACTGATAAGCTGATACCGGTATACTGTAACCAAAACCGCCAGCGCCATACAAACCGCGCTAAGCCTGTTCCCCTTGGACGAGCGTTCAACACGGCTCATCATGGCGATACCGGCGAGTACGCCCAGTGTCAGTACCCCGGCTATGATATAGTACAGAAGATCGCTCATTTGGCTTTCTCCTTTCTCTTGAACAGTGACAGCATGCGCGCCGTAACGTTAAACCCGCCGACGATATTAATTGTCGCCAGAATAATCGCTAAAAAGCCGAATACCCTGCTTCCGAACGCCACCGCCGCGCCGGTCGCCGCCAGCGCGCTGAGCAATGTGACGCCGGATAACGCGTTCATGCCCGACATCAACGGCGTATGCAATAAACTGGGTACGTTGGCTATCAGTTTGTACCCGACCAATGACGAAACAATAAAAATAAGCAGCAATATAATTGGATGCATGGTTGTTTTCCAGCCTTTCTGCGATATGAACGTGTATCCTACAAGCCCATCGCCTCGCGCGCGCCGTCGTGTACAACCTGACCATCTATGGTGGTCAGAATGCCGCGT
>WRFT01000170.1 GCA_009776385.1 Clostridia bacterium | reverse complement strand
CTCCAGCTGTTCCGGCGTTGAAACATCGAAATACGCCGCGTATGCGGTCGTCGGCATTACGGCAATCAGTCCTACAGCCATCATCACCGCAAGCAGCAACGATAATGGTTTTCTCGTTTTTCTTTGCATTTTTTTATCCTCCCTAAAATATTATTCCTCACAGTCCCTTCATAAGTTTACCATATCTTTTTTAATCGCGTACTAGTCGCAGCGACTAATTTTTTTACTTTTTGGGGTTAATAATCAAATATTTTTTGAACAAAAAACAGGCTGGTCTTTCAGCCTGTTTTCGGGATGGTCGCGGTCAGTTTGAAACCGCCGGTCGCGTCGATTGTCAAGTTACCGTCATAAAGGGCGAGCCGCCGCCGCATATCGGCGATACCTGTACCCTCGCGTTCCATCACAGGGGAACGCGACGAGTTGTCGGCGACATCCATAACGATACCGCCCTGACTGTCTTCCGTGATTTTTGCGACGATCTCGCTTGCGTAGCCGTGTATGACGGCGTTTGCCGCCGCTTCCCGCAAGATATTAATGAGCGTAAAGGCTTTGCCGTCGTCTGCCGGTAATACATTGTCCAGTGTGATTCTTACGCCGACTTGCTCATACCCGCCGATCAGCGCGGTCAGCTCGTCGCCGGGATTGATAGTTTGGCTGGTTTTATCCCGGATGCCGTGCGTCTGGCCGATCTCCAGCAGGGGGATAATGTCTTCGCCGATAGGCCGCTCTGCCCGGAGGTAATGCAGCAACACTGTCATTTTTTGGTTATGCTCATCGTGAAGCGCGGCCTTTAGCCGCAGAAGTTCCTCCGAACGGCATATGTCCTCCACGCTTCCGACCAGTTCCCGCAGTTGCGTCTGCTGCATGATTAGCTGCTGTTGATTATCCCGGAGTTTCAGGTTGATTTTATACTGTTCCGTGACGTCGGTAGCGAACAGATGGGTGATGGGCGACCTGCCAAGCGTATCTTTTTTGACGGAAAAGAGCCAGTCGCCGTCCGTGTGATGATACAGGTAGTTTCCGCTTTCCTCTCCAAAACCGCCCGGCTTTTCACTGCTTGGAATGACAAATGTCTCCAAAAAATGCTTCCCGTTGAATAATACACGCCCCCCTAACCTGATCATTATTTCCCGCATTCTATCGTTTATCAGCAGTATATGCCCGTCTTCCCTGAAAAACAGGACGGCGGTGTTCAATGAGTCTATCGCCTGCATTACGGACAGGCCGGAAATGGATGACTTCAACTCACGCATACTTGTTAAGGTCAGCCAGATACTGAGCGCGAAAGTAATTATCAGCGAGACAGCGAACGCAGCCGGGTACAACGCGCCCGCCCAAACTTCCATGAACGGTAGGGTGAGTGTGGCGGCGGCGAGCACGGTCAGGGGTATTAACGGGTTCTTAATTACTAAATGAGCGGTGAAAAGAATGACGGTCACCGTAAAAACTGCGTATCGCCCGGCGGCGTATGGACCGGGCGCCGTAAGCTCCCCCGCCGCGTTATTAAGCTGTACCTGAGCCATGATAAGGATACAGGCGAGCATTTGGGCAAGCGCCGTCAGCCAAAGCGCGACGTCCAACAACTTATATGGCGTCCGGTCATGCCTGTACCCGCGCAGCGTCATAAGCAGCGCCACCGACATGGCGCTGACGATGGCAAACATCGTAAGCGTTACCCGGACGGCGTATGGCAGGGCATGCAGGCTATCCACGGCCATCACCGCCTTGCGCCCCGGGCAGCGGGAATGATAAACTGATACCCGCCATGTCGTCCAGTTCTTCTTTTTCAAACAAGCCGCTGTAAGCAGCGGTTTCCTCCATGACCTTCTCAGGCGGGGAATACTCCATGCCCGCTATGGACATGAGCAGCCTCATGACGACCCGCCCGTCCCCGCTGGATATTTGCACGATCATTTTTTCTACATGCCGGAGCGCTGACCATTCCAGCAAGTCGTGGAAGAAGCTGTACAGCAGCAATGCGCACCGGGTCTCGAAACTGATTTGCGGCTGGCTTGATATCAGGCACTGGATTTTTGAAAAACTTGCGTACTCGACCAGCTCGTCAATGAAGATCATCATGTCCTTGACGCCGATGGTTATTACCCCGTTCATTTCATGTATGAGCAGTTGGCTCTGCCGTTTGATGAAGCAGATCAGCAGGGCCGCGATCCCCATTTGCATGGTGCGTTCCGGCTCGACCTTCGGAAGATTGCGGAGTATCCCGTTGAGTCTGTTCTCATGCACGGCGGTGTTGCTCTCCAGCGCGGCGAATAACTGCGCCCGCGTATTAACGCGCGTTGCGTGTTCCTTTGCCTGTATTGTGTGAGATAGGGCTTGGTTGGCCAACGCGATCTCCCTGTTTGTCGTTTCCAGTTCTTCTATCAATCTGTTGATAGCCGCGATATCCTCATGCCACACGGCGTAGCCGCCGTTAATCTTGTTTTTGTACAGGAGTGTTTCGCCGTCTTTATATATGGGCGCCGGGCTGTCCTTTAGTTTTTGCCACAGGACTCCGTCCAGCGGCTTCGCGCCGGAGGAAAGGAAAACACCGGCGCCGTGACCGTCGGTGATCTGAATTTCGTTCCCCGCCTGGTTGAAAAGAACCCGGTAATGGACGTTAACGGGGATTTGCCCCAACCGCATGCACAGCTCAAAGAATATCAGCGAGTACATACAGGTCACCATCGTCAGGTCGCTGCTCGAAAAAATCTCGATCCTCACCGCGTAGCCAGCCATATATATCATCAGCGTCAGGACAAAAACAAGCAGCGCGGCCACTCCCGAGCGGCGCGGGCTGCCCTTTATCTTTACATACAAGAGTACGACGCCGCCGATGATTTCGGTGAACACTACAACGAACATGATGTAATATACGATGCCATACCCGTAATTTTGCCGCAGCGACCAACCCGGCTGTGACAAGTTAAGCTTGAACATCAGCAGGTGCGTGTCGTTGGTCAGCACCAGTAAAACCAGTACGGCGTTGACCGCGCATAGCCACTTGAACCAAACGGGAACCCGGCGTTTTCCGGGGACGGAGCCTATGAGGTCTGCCGTCCTGACCAAAGTAAGCGGCAGGAGCGTCTCGAAAATATAATAGCCGTACCAAATGTACCTTCCATAGACCGTCTCGATGTCGATCTGGCGCCTCACCGTCCGCATCAGTATCCATCCGGCGATAAAGAGTCCCAGGACAAGCAAAGTCCGCCGCAGGCTCCCGTTCTGGCTCCGGCGCATCATCGTGGCGATCCATACAACGGCGATGATCAGAAATACTGCGGCCGACACAATGTTCTCCAACACGTTGGCCGGCCAAAACAATTGCTGAATAAACGGCACAGTATACCTCCACGAGCTAATACTCCGGTTTGATCCATCCTTTGGAAACCATATAAAACACAAGGTCTATGGATTTCTCAAACCCGGTCTTAGCGAGCATTTTGCTCTTATGGTACTTCACGGTTCCTATGCTTACGAAAAGCTCGTTCGCTATATCCTGACTGGTCATATGCCTGCACATCAGCCGGAGGACTTCCATATCGCGTTCCGTCAGCGGAGCTTCGCCGCTGGGCACGGGGATGGTTTTCGTTTCCGGGTAGTACGTCTGCCCTTCCATGACGCCTTTCGCCGCCTGCGCGAAGTAGGCAAGGCTCTTGCTTTTGAAAATGAAGGCGTGCGCCCCGGCTTCCCTCGCTCTGGGCGCGTAGGTGATTTCATCGAAGCCGGACATGACGATGACCTTTACGTCCGGGAACCGCTTCCGTATGATTTTTGTGGCGTCGATCCCGGTGGCTTCGCCCCCGGTGCAGACATCCATGAGGATTATGTCAGGACGGATCTTCTCGCAGAACGCTTCCGCGTGGTCAGCCCTCGAAAGCTTGTCAAGCACAGTAAACTCGCCCGTGTTTTCCAAAGTATAGGACAGCGAGTCGCACATTGACTCATGGTCGTCAACAATCAGCGCGTTGTACATGATGGCGCCTCCTCTGAAATAGAATCATTGAATATGCCATGAAGCCACAAGACCGGCCGGCCGCCGGAATATACTTCGCGGCGGCGTATCTAAATGACCGCGCTTAACCGTCATTGCGGTTCCCCCCGCATATATTTAACAAGCCGCGCGTCCGGTCTGTGAAGTCGCCAAATGTCCGCAAGTACGCGCCCGTTTTTTCCTGTGTTGATTCCGTTGTCTTTGCCATGCCCGGCGGTTCATCTCCGATACTGTTCCCGCTCTCATATGGGTGAACGTCTAAGCACATAATATTATATAACAATGTAACGGAATTAACAAGGCGTTAGATTCATGTGCGCCAAACAGGTTATGATTACCTGTCATGGTATATTGATAACGGAGAAAGCGGTCTGACACTCGACCGGCCGGCAATGAAACGGCTGCT
>WRFT01000169.1 GCA_009776385.1 Clostridia bacterium | reverse complement strand
TTTTAGGGTACATGGCGCGGAAGGCATCCAATACGGGTACGATCTCATCCATCTCCCCTTCGGGGTAAGCAACAGATATCACACCTTCGATATCATAGGGGTTGATGTCAGCCGCCAGGCTGTTGACGGAGACGAATCCGATCAAAAGCAGAGCCGCGCAGATGAGTGACAGTGTCTTTTTAAACATTTTAGTTTCCTCCCTTATTTTTAATGTGGTTACTCGGTTAAGTGCCGATGTGTTGATTAATTTGCGCCTCCTCTCCATGTTTAATACGGATTTGGCAGGGTCTTCCTTTATGGAAAACGCGGAAACGCATCCCGCGGATCCATTGGGGCAGTTTGGGATCACAATGCAAGCCGTCTCCATCCGCCCATAGCCCGGCAAAGCCAAATATCAACGCCTGCCAGGTGATGCCCAGCGCGGCGGTATGGATGCCCTCGTGCGCGGTATTCGCCATAACATTCTTAAGGTCAAGGAAGCAGCTTTTATAAAAGTAGTCCTCTGCCTTACCGGCAATCCCAAGGGTTGCGGCCATCAGCGCGTGCGCGCCAAAGCTCAGGGTGGAATCGTGTAGTGTCTTAGGTTCGTAATGGCTCCATGCCGCTTGCTTTTGCGCGTCGGTGAAATTTTTTGGGAACAATGCCATCAGCATCAGCACATCCGCCTGCTTGAGCACTTGATACCGCTGGAGCCTGTCAAAACTGATCCGGTGGTACAGCGGGGTATTGTCGTCCTTGTAGTCCGCGGGATTGATTGGCTCCAACAGATGGAAGACATCATCCTGATGGTACAGGCACGTATCCGCATCGTATCGTACGACGGCCTTCGAAGCGATCTCGCGCCAGCGGTTAATCTCTTCATCCGTCACGTTTAAGAAGCCTTGCCCCATACGTTCCATGGCGCTTATGGCAAGCTGCAAATTGTGCGCCGCCATTTTTACCGTATAAAGATTGTTGTTCGTCACACCGCAGTACTCATCGGGGCCCTTCACGAACAATAGGTTGTATCGGTCGTCCGCCGCGTCATAGGTAAACCGGCTCGCCCAATACCGCGCCGTTTGAATATAGACCTCGGCGGCATGTTGTGCAAAAAAGTCTTCGTCTCCCGTAACCTCGATGTATCGTCCAAAGGCATAGGCAATATCGGCTGTGATATGTATTTCGCAGCAGCCCGTGTCCCATGTTTCACATTGTTCAAAGCCTGTATCCGAGGCCATCCAGGAATACCGTGCGCCGGTCAGGGAGAAGCGGCTTGCGCTTTCAATCGCGTCTTGCATCGTATGGTATCGGTATAGCAGCAGGTTTTTGGCTGTCGCGGGATTCGTGAACAGATAGAACGGCAGCATGAAAATTTCGGTATCCCAAAAGGTACAGCCCTTATACCGCCCGTGTGATAAGCCGCGCGCCCCGATGCTGGCATGCGGGTCGTTGTGCGGGGCCGTTTGAATCAAAGAAAAAACATTGTATCGGATTGCGCCTTGCAGCGCCTCATCCGCGTCCACCTCGATATCGGCCGTATTCCAAAGCGCATCCCATGCCTCGGCGTTTTCAGCCAGTAACGCGTCAAACCCGAAGGTTGCCGCGGTGTCCGCCGCTTGAATGGCCATAGAGCGGGGATCGCCCTCGTCGCGAAAGCTGTAGATGGCGACAATCTTGTCAAGCACCGCGGTTTCACCGTGGTTTAAAACCGCGCTTTTATTTCCGATCACCCTGTATTCCGCCGCCACCCCGCGTTTTGAGACGACGGTTTCCATATACAAGCCGCCCGTATGGACTTCAGGCTCTCCCCATAAGCGGGATGTCTCGGTGTTTTCATTCAGCTGGTTGTCCGAAATCGGCAGGTTCTCTACCGCGCTGTCGATTCCGGTTTCAATCGTGATGGTTCCGGCGTGGTTGACCGATGTGACTTCAAACCGGAACGCGGCGACATGCCTGCGCGCCATACTCAGAAAGCGGGTGACGGCAACATGTGTCTTGCGGCCCTGCGTATCCTCTGCGGTGTAACACCGGTATAGCGTACCGTCACGCATGTTAAGCACTTGCTTGAAGCCCTCTTTCGGCAAGGCAGAAATGTCTATTCCGTTGGCCAAGAGGGTCGTTGACGATACATCCGGCTGATTGACCATATCGGTGATGCCGGGCCGAATATACTCATAAAACCCCGCCAGAAACGCAGCGCGCGAATAATTGTTAACCTTCCGATCCTCGGGCGCGTAACCGCGCATGCCCATATAGCCGTTTGCCTGGCAAAAAATGCTCTCGCGAAAGTCCTTTGTTTCAAGCGATCCGTCTGTCGTTTCAATGCGCCACGGTTTAATCTTCAGTTCCATGATATGCTTCCTCCTTTCCGAACGCGCTGTCAATGGCATATGCCAAAAATCCTGCGCAGGTTGCAAAGGCGTCTCCGGTACGGCTTTCGCCCGTCACTTCATCCACGCTCTCACAAGCGATGCCATTGTCCATCTCGCACAACAACAAGTGCTTTCTTGCAGATGCGGCGTTTCCGCTCAGCAAGCTGTTGGCGATGCTCAGTACCCATGGATGCGGCGCATGAGGGCAGCCGATCTCGGCAATGGGACATCCGGCATAAGAATAGGGGTAAGAGGGGTCGCGGATAATTTGTACCGTATTCATCCAAACCGCGTCGTCTTGCTTGCAAAATCCGTAATGCGCAAGCAGCAGCAGGCTGCCCGGCGGCTCGTCATAAATATCCCAATTCCCGGCAAGGTCGACAGACCAGGCATAGAAGCGCTTGCCGTCCTTTTCCTTTATACAATGTTCCGCCACGGCGGCTTTGACGTTTTCCGCTTGCGCTTGCAGCATTTGGGTGCGTTCTTGCGGCCAGATGTTTCCATATAAATATGTTAAGTCAGTCAGCATGCGCCACACCAAGACATTGTCATAGGTAATGTATTTGTACACATGCATATCGTCAGTCGGCTGGAGCATGGTTTCATACAGTTCAATATGCGGATGCTTTTTGCTTTGTAAAATACGCAGGATGCGTTCAATACCCGAAAGGATGCAAGGTTCCGTCAGAATGGGGCGGTCGCCCGTCTGTTTTACATACCGTGCCAACGCCAGTATCGGCGCACATAATTCATCCAGCTCGAAACCCGGCTCCAATACGGTGCCGTCAATATACCGGCTGTGGATGCCGACATTTTTAATCTGCCGAACAAACACATATCGCAGCATCTCACGGGCTATCTCCGCGTCGGCCATGAGGATGGCCGGGAAGCTCCATAGCAGGCTGTCCCTATCCCAATACGCGGCGCTGACATAGTATCGCGGGCTGCGGGAAGTCACCAGTACAAACTCCTCGGTATCGATGGTTAACCCGGAACCGAAGAAGAGGGAGAAAAACATGTTACGGTTCAGCAGCGCGTCCAGCTTCCCATCGCCCGTGAAACGCTCCCGTTTGGAAAGCCAGCTGCTGGTTTTAGCGTATTGCGCGTCGTATCCCTGACGCAGCATCTCCTTGGCTGATGTAGCGGCGGCTACTTCCTCATACCCAATCCCAAACCAAAAAACCTCGTCTGCCCGGCCTTCCAAGCAGTTTATTTTTGTTAAAAACGCGTAACGGACGCCGCCATCCGGTTCGGCATGATAGGTGTAATCGACTCTCTTATCAAAGATCGGCGCGAACGCGAACAACGAAACACCCACCCGCATATCAAAAACGACGCTGTGATTCCAACCGCTTTCGTACGCGTTTTGGACCCCTTCAACCGGTTTACTTTCATTGATGGAATGCAGTGTCCGCGCCCAGCAGCCCTCCAAGCCGAAGCGGATGTCCGCGCCCGCACCGTTCTTGTTCTCAACGGACAGCTTGCAGCCAAACCCGCGCTCACCGAGCGGCGCGAGCCATGTACCTGTAATAGACAGATCGCCGACCCTGGCCGTAAACGACGGTATCCATGAGCTTGCCGGCGACCATTGCAGCTTCTCCGGCAAGCGCTTCCGGCCGTTTACTTCAATAAAGGGGCGAAGCAATGGCAGTTCCGCATCGCCGCACACCTCCAGCATCCCCTTACAGTCCATGTGCAGGAAGCTGATTCCCTCCAACCCACCGTCGCTTTCCCGTATAGTGGGAAGGGATACATACTCGTTGCCGGTCACTTGGTACTTCATGCGCTATCACTCCCCATCGTTTTATTCAGCGTGTATACGGGGATACTGTCCAGTCCGCATTCCGCATCATATTCCGCGCCGCCCCGCACCGGCTTACCCGTCCAAAAGTTATACCACTCGCCTTCGGGCAGATACACCGTCCGGCCTTGCGCGCCCGCGGTTACAATGGGGGCAATCAATAGGTCGCGGCCCAGCATATACTCGTCCTCTATTGGGTGTACGCGAGGGTCACCGTAAAAGTCATATACCAAGTGCGCCATCATGGGACGGGAGGTTTT
>WRFT01000168.1 GCA_009776385.1 Clostridia bacterium | reverse complement strand
AGGTTCTTCACGGACAGGCGCCCTGCGTTCAAACACGGCAGTATCCTGCGGAAGGACGCCATCAGCGCCGCCCATATCATCGGGTTGTATGCGCCCGCTTCTTCGGTTTCTGGCCCGATCGGGGGGGACGGCGTTCTGCGCCGGAAAGTCCTCTTCCTCTTGAGGGGAAACGTAACGCCTTGGCGTATAACGCGGCTGAACCGGATTGCCGTCCGCGTCATAAGGCCTGTTGTTCTGCGTACGATGATCGCTCAAAACACTTTCTCCTTTTTCATGAAGGAAACGCGTCGGCGCATTCCGTGCCTCTCGGCCCGGAGGCCGGCGGAACAGTCTTAGGGATTAGTTGAGGGCTTCCGCGTCGTTCTCCAGCGTTTCCTCTTCGATACTGCGTATCGCCCAGCGTGCCATCACCAACGGCACATTGTCTTTTCCCACGTGGAGGGTTACGTTATCGTCCTTGATGCTCACGATTGTTCCATGGATGCCGCCGATGGTGGTGACCCTGTCTGTTACCTTCAGGTTATTCAGCATGGCCTTGACTTTTTTATCCTTCTTCCTCTGCGGACGAATCATAATAAAGTACATGGCGCCGAATATTAAAACCAACGGCAGCAGCATACCCAGCCACTCACTCCAACCGGCCGCGCCGACCTCATCGGCCGCCGCGCCGGCCTCATCGGCTAACGCCGTCATTGAAACGATGCGTAAAACCCAATCAAACATGGAACAAATCCCCTTTCAGTTGCTATCCTGTGGCATTATATCAACAAAACAATCCGCGTGCAAGTTTAACAGCGGGCCGAAATACTGGCGGAATACCGCTGGAAATGATAATATACTGACAATGCAGCGGTATCGCACGAAAGGAAGCGGATACATGCCGGAACAAACAATGGTTCGGGGAAACGCCGCTTCAACCGCCTCCGCGCGCAGAATTACCATGCACGGGATGCTGCTGCAGCTGCCTTATTGGATTGGCTGCTGCATGTATTACTCCTTTGTCGTCACCACGCTCACCGATTTCGGTTGGTCCGGCAGCGGGGCGACCGGGGTCATGACCGCCATGTCCGTCATCACCATGTTCGTTCAGCCGGTTTACGGATATCTATGCGATAAGGTTTTATCAGAAAAGAAGCTGTCCGTCATCCTCTTAATTCTTGGCGCGGCTTGTTTTTTGCTGCTGCCCGTTTCACTAAGCTCGGGCAGTATGGCCGCCGTTTTGGTCAATATGATAGGCATTACGGTAACCGCCTCGCAGGCAGGCGGTTTGTTGGACGCGTGGGTCGTAGGGCTTAAACAGCAATACCCGTCCGTGAACTATGGCCTCATACGGGGGTCCGGCTCTCTGGCGTTTGCCTTGGCCGCTCAGGCCGCGGGGATGCTGACGGCGGCGTTCGGCCATTCGGTCAGGCTATGGACAGGCGGCTGCGCGCTGATTATCGCCATGCTTGTCACGCTTACATTTCGTCCCGCCGAGCGGTTCGGCGGCGCGTCCGCCCCCTCGCTGAAGCTGAGCGGCGGCGGGACCATCAAGTTAATTTTTTCATCCAAACGGTATGTTCTGCTGCTGGGCGCCGCGTTTTTCCTGATGCTCAGCGATATGGTCATGATGACGGTCAACCAGCTTCTGGTACCGGAGTTGGGCGGCAGCGCCGCTCAAATAGGCGCGGCGTCCGCCGTCATGGCGGGCAGCGAAGTACCCGTCATGTTCCTGATGGGGTACATGATGCGAAAGGTTGGGTTTAAAAAGCTGCTCCTCTTCGGGGGCGCCGCGTATGTCATTCGTTTGTTTGTTACAGCCAATGTACAGACGGTAAGCGGTTTGATTGCCGTTCAACTGCTGCAGGGCGTCACCTTTGCCGTACTGGTACCGATTATGATGAGCTACTTAACCAGCATTTTAGACGAGCGCATACGCTCGACCGCGGTGACAATCTACGGGGCCTGTACGGCTTCCCTAACCAGTATCGTCGGGAATCTGATTATCACATCGCTTCTGGCGTCCGGCCACTCTATCCGTGAGGCGCTTGTTATATTAGCCTTTGCGGCGGTCATTGGCTTTTCATTGGCCGTGTACGGCGTCGTTAAAAAAATCTGGTAAGCCTGTATAGGCGGTAAACCTTCATGGTTTTCTCATGATATTTTCATGTATCTGTTACCCGATTCTCAAGCATGGGCGTAAACGGGGTGATATGCTTCCTTCATCAACCAATTATTGTAAGGAGGAAGCTAATATGACACACAAAACCTACACCACCTATAAAAACGGGATATCCGCCTTCCTGTTCGGCAACCGTATCCTCATCACCAAGGAAACCAAAACAGCAATCGACCTGCCCCTCCTCGCCGGAATAATCATTGCCCTTTGCCTCACGCGCCTGACGCTGTTTGCCGCCATCATCGCATTGGTGTTGGGGTATAAATTTACCATCAGGAAGAATGATTCCGCTTCCTTTGACGGCGCGGTGCAGGATGCCGCGGATAAAGTAAAAGCAGCGGTTTGTACCGCGGCGGATAAAATAAAAAGCGCGATGGGCAGCGCGGCCGCGCAAGTGAAGGACGCCGTCTGCAGCGTCGAACAAGAAATCCAAACCGCCGCAGAGGCCGCCGGCAGCGCGGAGGATCACGCGTAAGCCGCTTCCCCCGTCATAGGCCCGCCGTACATCTGACCGGCGGGTTTTTTTATTAACGTATGCGCGGGATGCAAGCCCCGAACCGGTTATCGTGCCATAATCGGTATCTGCAATTTTACGCAAACACCATCCGGCCTGGCATAGAATGTTTCAATGGCTTCAGCGTCGCGGTTATAGATATCACGGTGTATTTCTATGCTGCCCGTGCCATCCCTGCTGTGTGTCTCCGCGATGATATAGGCCGTGCCTGTTTCCGGCGTGATGGCTTCGGGCATTTTATCCGGTTCGTATTCCGTCAGTAAGAGAATGGTGTTATCGGCATCCATCTGAACAAGGACAATTTTTTCCGGCGCAAACAGAACGTTTAACGATACTTTGATGGATACGCTGTCTTTTTTAACTTTCCCGTTTTCGGTTTTCGTTGTTGCGGCATCCAGCGTTTGGGAAAAGACAGTTCCTTGGCTGTACGCCTCGTTATTTACCATAAAGCCGTTGCCCGCAACAGCGTAGACGCTGCCGTCCGCGCATTGATAGACAGGGTTGAAATAATAGGTATGCGTCTGGTTTGCCGGGGTGATATATATGGTTCCGTCAATGGCCAGGCTGTCTTCATCCTCGCCAATAAAGATATTTGTGTGCCCCTCGCTGACGGCGGGGTCAGACGGCGTGGCGATATAACTGTTTTCTTCTTCCGCGGTCTGTAGGAGCGGCACACAATAGGGGATGCCCTCCGGCCCCTCAAAGACATACTCCTGTATCAAGGTGGTTTCGCCCGTCTCCTCGTCTAAAAGCTGCCTCGAGGTTAAAACCGCGTACAAACGGCCTTGGTATTTTTGTGTGGCGCTTCCGTCTATATTCACTTCGCCGCCTTGAAAACGCTTAAGGTTATCACTTAAATAGCCGTCATAGTCAAACAAGTCCAAGTATTCCGTTGTGATATATACGCCGATCAGCCTGTCCCGGCTGTTCTGCGCGCCCGCGTCTTCCTTTGCCAGGCGGCACCCCGAAAGAGCGCATAAAACCAAGGCGCAGCATAGGGTGATTTTCAAGTTACGTTTCATTATCATTGCCCTCCGGACTTCCGTCAAATTTAAGGATATCGCCGACATCGCAGCGCAAATGCCAGCATATTTTATTTATCGTCCCAAACCGGACGCCTTTTGCCTTTCCGCTGCGCAGGATGGACAGGTTAGCCTCCGTTATCCCCACCAGGGCGCATAACTCTTTGGAGGTCATTTTCCTGTCCTTTAGTACATCTTCCAGATAGATGCGTATTGCCATCGGGCACCTCTATATAAACATATCCACATCGTCTTTAAGCTGCTTATTCTCCGTAACAAGCCGCGAAATCAGCAGCACGGCGAGTACGAATGTGATGGAAAAGACGGGCAGCTGCACCGAACCGTTCATCACGATAAGTGACTTTGCCGATAAGAACTGAAATAGATTAAAGCCGATGTTTACCGATAGGGTTACCGCCAGCGCCGCCGCGCAAAGCTTGGATAATTGCCTTACCGCCGCCACCGTTTCGGCGGAATAGCGGTCTGCCCGCATGGCGTCCAACAACCGCAGCGCCGCAAAAATCACCGGCACATTGAACGCATAGGGCAGAACGTCCGTGATGTATTGCAAAACAAGCACAACATAACTCATGCCCAAAAGGTGTTCGTTTCCGTTGTTTCCGGCCTGCAGGGCCGCTACGGATCGGAGCAGGCCATCAAAGCTTGCGCCGAAAACAAGATATATAAACAACACGGCCAGCAGCCGCAGCATGACGGACATATAACGAAGCAGTTTTTCCGTTCCGCTGTT
>WRFT01000167.1 GCA_009776385.1 Clostridia bacterium | reverse complement strand
GAATCGCTTGTTTTCTCAAGGGATTCCCTCGTTTTTTCAATCTCTTTGGGGGCGAAAACTATTTTTCTGTCCTCTCTACCCTATGTGGTTCCTTGCTTCCGGTGCATGCGAAATTGTTCCTACCCCACCACCTCCGACCCATCCTTGAACCGAAACATAAGCCTATCATCCATCGTAACCGTCACCCGGTCAATGGCCGCTGTCCACAGCTTCTCGTCAAACTCGGTGAACTTATGTTAGGGGATCGGGGGAGGTTTCAACTCCTCCCCCAAGGCCCTAACAACCTCGTCCCCTCCTCCCATACGACAAGGGCTTCGCCCGGCTTAGATATAAACGACGACACATGGTTGCGGCTATACGGCGGTTGAGAGGTGACGTCAAAACAAATGGAATTAAGCACATAGTTAGAGGATTTCCGGCATATAAAGAAGAATCTTAATAAGGTAAATGTCTTGCGCCTAGAGTAGATGCCGCAGTAACGATCAAAATAAACATCGATAAAACCTATTTGTGGCAATTAATCTTTAGCAGAAGTCAAAGCCTTAAATGCAATGTTTATTCCTTTGATTTGTATTTGCTTTTATAGCAAGAGACACTATCCGGTCGATGAATATGTAAAACGCGTGGATTGGCCAGACTTTTTAATAACTGGCAGAAAAATGAAGAGGTGATTGAATGAATCAAAAAATCAAAGAGAAAATAAAAGAAGCGTTTTCATCTGTTCTGCCCATATCGGCTGTTATTTTAGTACTGAGCACCATACTTGTACCCATGTCTTTAGGTACGGTCGCCATGTTTATAGTGGGTGCTTTTTTACTAATTGTGGGTATGGGTTTCTTTTCTTTGGGTGCCGATATCGCCATGATGCCCATTGGAGAAAACGTTGGCATACAGTTTACTAAAAGCAAGAAAATTGTGTTAATCGCCTTTGCTTGTTTCCTGCTGGGGCTAATTGTCACTATTGCGGAACCGGATTTACAGGTCTTGGCGGGACAAATTCCATCCATTCCCAATACTGTGATCATCATCACGGTAGCCGTAGGGGTAGGGGTTTTCCTCGTCATTGCTCTGATGAGAGTCATATTCAAAATCAATCTGTCCGTTTTACTGCTGGTTTTTTATGGGATTATGTTTGTACTGTCCCTGTTCACTCCCAATAACTTTCTAGCTGCGGCTTTTGACAGCGGCGGAGTCACAACAGGACCTATCACTGTGCCATTCATTCTTGCGATGGGAATTGGCTTGGCTTCTTTGCGGGGAGATAAAGATTCTGAAAACGACAGCTTTGGTTTTGTTGCTCTTTGCAGCATCGGCCCGATCCTCGCGGTTATGGTTTTAGGAATTTTCTATAATACACAGGATACCAGCCATGTACGAGGCGTCATACCCGAGGTAGAAACGCTGAAAGACGTGTTTCATGAATTTGCCATAGCCATACCCGGCTGTTTAAAAGATGTATTCATTGCCTTATTGCCGATTGCTATATTCTTTGTTCTGTTTCAGCTTGTTACCAGACGTTTTAAAAAGGATCAGACCATCAGAATTGTTATCGGGCTCGGCTACACGCTGATTGGTTTGGTTTTGTTTCTCACCGGTGTTGAAGTTGGCTTTATACCTGTCGGAAGCTTGCTAGGAAGTGAACTTGCCGGTTCGTCATATCAGTGGCTGCTGATACCGATTGGGGTACTTATTGGTTATTTTATCGTCGCGGCCGAGCCCGCGGTGCATGTGCTTACCCATCAAGTAGAGCTAGTGTCGGGCGGGGCCATACCTAAAAAGGTTATGAATCTATGCCTATCAATCGGAATGGCAGCTTCCGTTGGGCTTGCCATGATACGCGTACTCACCGGAATATCAATCTATTGGTTTTTGGTGCCCGGTTACGCGATAGCCCTGTTTTTAACGGCAAAAGTACCAAAAATATTCACAGGCATTGCCTTCGACAGCGGCGGTGTGGCAAGCGGGCCTATGACAACAACATTCTTATTACCGTTCGCAATCGGTGCCTGTGAGGCGGCAGGCGGAAATATTATGGCCGACGCATTCGGAATTGTAGCCATGGTAGCCATGACCCCGTTGATTGTCATTCAGTTAATGGGTTATTTCTACCATGGCAAGATGAATAAACAAAACAAGGAACCCACTTTGGAAGAAATGGATGAGATTATTACCCTGCTGGATCGGAGAGAACAGGAGGCATCCCATGAATCATGATTATTTCTTGCATAGTTTTCTGCCGATTGATGAGTTAGATAAAAGCGGAATTAAGGCGTTAATTATCATCGTTAATCGTCATGACGGAAGAAAAACGACAAAATTTCTGCGTGAAATGCATTTTCATTTCCAATTTTCTTGTATGGCGCAAGGAACCAGCGGTTCGGAAATTATGGATATATTAGGGCTTGATTCCATAGACAAGACCGCTATCTTATGCGTGTCCCCCGGTTTTCATATAGACAAGGCGCTCCCGCAATTATCGGAAAAACTGCACTTAAAGAAGGCCGGGAGGGGCATTGCGTTCACTATTCCCCTTATCGGCATTACCCTTCCGGATATCTCATCCCATATCAAAGAACGCTCGGAACAATGGTTGAAAAATATGGAAAACGAGGTGAGCAAAATGATTGAAACGATTACCCACAGCATGATTATTTCAGTGGTTAACAAAGGCTACAGCGAAGAATTGATGCAAGCGGCAAAGGCTGCAGGCGCTAAGGGCGGTACTGTTATAAACGCCAGACGAACAGGCATTGAGGACGCCGTAAAGTTCTTTGGCATTTCACTGCAGGATGAAAGAGAAATTGTAGCCATCCTTACAAAGAAGGAATCGCGGCAGGCCATCACAAATGCTATAAATAGTTCGTTTGGCATTAAAAGCGAAGCGCACGGCATCATTTTTACTTTGCCTGTCGATAGCATTGTTGGAGTAGATTAAGGAGGTTCGTTTTACGCTAAGCGATCCTCCTGACTCGGTAAGCATCAACATGAGCCGTCAGTGATACTGCAAAGTAAAGTCAATACGCTGTTTATCGCCCATCATGTTTACCGCATCATGCATTTTATCATTCGTAACACAGGAAACACTGCCGCGGGCGGTTTTGGTTTACAGACAGCGTTTTTATATGATAAGATGATGCCGAACAGATAAACCTGAGGGGGTATAAAACGTGTTTGGCAAAATGATGAACAGCTTCTATTACGGTAAAAGCGGTAAGGGAGATTACCGTAAGGAGGATTTACCCAAGAACAGACGCCAGCTCTTCTTCGAAATGCTTCGGGTACGTCTCTCGGGGTTGATTAGATTAAATTTGATGTATGCCGTTGCTTGGATACCCGTTATTATTCTGGTTTTTCTTACGATTATGGCGGCGGTCGGCCTCTTGGACGGTGTCGTGACAGAATCGGAAGGTTTATTAGCGGAAGGCGAAGGCCTTTGGGATGCCTTTGCTAAAACGGAAATGCAGGATTCGCTGCTGGCATTTATGGACCAAATTAACAACTTAATCCTAACGGGCCTTCTCTTTTTGGTTCCCTGCTTATTCATCACCGGCCCCTTTACGGCGGGAATCGCCTATATCACACGGAACTGGGCCAGGGATGAGCATGCCTTTATCTGGTCGGATTTTAAAGATACGGTAAAATCCAATTGGAAACAGGCGCTGTTAACCAGCTTAATTACGGGTATTATGCCTGTTATTGTCTATATCGGTTACCGCACCTACGGCGAAATGGCGGTTCAATCCGGTTTTTTATATACCATCCTTCAGGTGTTCATCGTTGTGGTTGGCGTCATCTGGTCTTTTATGACCATTTACATCTATCCCCTCATGGTAACCTATAAGCTGTCTTATAGGCAGCTCATCCGAAACGCGGCTTTACTGGCAATTGGCCGTCTGCCGCAATCGCTGCTTATGCGGCTCCTATCGCTGCTGCCGCTTGCTGTGGCGGTGGCTGTCGTTTATTTTACGGGTTCACTGGAAATTGTCATATTTGTTACCGTGCTTTTGTATCTCCTGTTCTTCTTTGCCTTCAACCGCTTCGTATATGCCAGCTATGCCAACGGCGTCTTTGATAAATACATCAATGCGCGTATTGAAGGGGTACAGGTTAACCGGGGCCTGAGCACGGAAGAAGATGAAGATGAGGATGAGGAGGAAGAGCAGGAAGCGTAAAGCCGTTCCCAATCGGCTTTATCAGCCTGAACGGAGGGCTCATGTTTACGGCGTTCGCGGATGTATATGATGAGTTGATGGTCGATGTGGACTACGCGGCATGGGCGGATTTTTACGCGTATATGCTTCAAAGCGCGGGTGTGGGCTCCGGCGCGGAAATAGTGGAATGCGCCTGCGGTACGGGGGGGCTTACCCTTCCGCTGCGGCGTTTCGGTTATCGGATGACAGGGGTAGATATAAGCTATGATATGCTCCGCATCGCGGCGGAGAAGGCG
>WRFT01000166.1 GCA_009776385.1 Clostridia bacterium | reverse complement strand
TTTTGTGGTTATTCTTTTTTTTTACTTTTCACTCTGTTATACTGACCCTTGTTCCATGACACTCGGTTTTTAGGATATGTACCGGATGACCGTAAATAAAAATCCGGCATGGCCTGTGTCCATAGCAGATTACCGGGTCAAGGGTTTAGGCTTGAAAGGAATGACAAGATGGGTAAGTTGATGCTGGGTAACGAGGCGATCGCGCGAGGCGCATGGGAGGCGGGAGTCCGTGTCATATCCAGTTATCCGGGCACTCCCAGCACAGAGATAACGGAGTACGCTACGGTTTACCCCGAAATAAACTGCGAATGGGCGCCTAATGAAAAAGTAGCCGCGGAGGTTGCCTTCGGCGCGAGTATGGCGGGAGCCCGTGCCATGACGTGTATGAAACACGTGGGGGTAAACGTTGCCGCGGATCCGCTGTTTACGGCCGCATACACAGGCGTCAACGCCGGATTCGTCATCGTTTGCGCGGATGATCCGGACATGCATTCCTCTCAAAACGAGCAGGACAGCCGTCATTACGCGCGTGCCGCGCATATACCGATGCTGGAACCTGCCGATAGTGAGGAATGCAGAGCAATGACCGCCTTGGCCTTTTCGCTTTCGGAAACCTACGATACACCCGTATTTGTGCGTATTACGACACGTATCGCTCACGCGCGTTCCACGGCTCAGGAGAACCCGCGGGAAGATATCGGATTGCGCGCGTATGAGAAGAACCCGGCAAAATATGTCATGATGCCGGCTATGGCCAGAGACAGACGCGCCGCTATCAGGACACGTATGACGAAGCTAAGTGAAGACACTAACAGTTTTAGCCTTAATCGCATGGAAATGCGTGATACATCGATAGGCATTATCACCTCCGGCGTTAACTATCATTATGCCAAGGAAGCGTTTCCCGAGGCAAGCGTTTTAAAACTCGGTTTGGTTTACCCGCTGCCAATGGCGCTGATTCGTACTTTTTCCAAAAAGGTTCAAAGGCTTGTCGTTGTAGAGGAGTTAAGTGATTTTGTCAGGGAACAGATTGCGGCTGCCGGTATAGCCGTGGACGTTTCAAGCCCGGAAAACAAGCTGGGAGAGTTGTCCCGTAACCGTGTACGCACAGAACTGGGCTCACCGGTAAACATGACCCCTACAATTGATTATGTCACCAGGCCGCCCGTGCTCTGCCCCGGCTGTCCGCATCGCGGCGCTTTTTACGCGATAAAGAAACTACGCCTAAATGTAATGGGAGATATCGGATGCTATACATTGGGCGCGCTTGCGCCGACAAGGTCGATAGACGCATGCCTGTGCATGGGCGCGTCCATCGGTATGGCATTCGGCGCGGAAAAAGCGCAGGGCAAGGCGTTTTCCCGTCACAACATCGCCCTATTGGGTGATAGTACTTTCTTGCATTCAGGTATCACTCCCTTGCTGGACGCCGTGTATAACGGGGGAGCCATCACCGTTGCCATACTCGACAACCGTACCACGGGTATGACGGGCCATCAGGAGAACCCCGCAACCGGAAAAAATATATACCATGAGGCGGCGCCCGAAGTCGATTTTGAAAGCTTGGCAACGGCATTGGGGGTACGGCATGTTCGAACTGTCGATCCTTATGACTTGACGGCTTCCGTTGAAGCCCTGCGTGAAGAGACGGATCGGGACACCGTTTCGGTTATCATCTTTAAGCGTCCCTGCGCGCTCCTTCATAAAGAAAAGAAGCCGCCCGTTTTAATAAATGATTGCCGGCGATGCGGCAGCTGCATGAACTTAGGATGTCCGGCTTTAATGAACACGGACCGGGGTGTACAGGTGAGTCCGGGTTTATGCGTCGGCTGCGGCTTGTGTCAACGCGTATGCCCTGTAGGCGCGATATCGAGCGAAGGAGATATGGTATGAGTGAGATGCGGTTTAACCTTATCATCGCCGGGGTCGGAGGACAGGGGACGCTTCTTGCGGGTAAGATCATCGGGCAAGCGGCACTCATGGCCTCACTGGACGTGAAGATATCCGAGGTGCATGGAATGGCTCAGCGAGGAGGCAGCGTCATCACGCATGTACGGGCAGGGCAATCTGTCCACGCGCCTTTGGTGAGCCCCGGCGAGGCGGACTTTCTGTTGGCATTTGAAGTGTTGGAGGGCGCCAGATCGGCGTATTTCTTAAAACCGGGCGGTTTATTAATCGTCAATACGGACCGTATACTCCCTATGCCCGTCATCACCGGCAGCGTCCCGTATCCTGATGACCCGCTTCATTCGGCACGAAGCCTGTATCAGGTTGACGAGATAGACGCGATGAGCGCCGCCGTGCTAGCCGGTAACCCGCAGGCCGTTAATATGACGCTTTTAGGCGCGTTATCCGTCAAGCTTCCGTTTTCACGTGATATCTGGCTTGGCGCCATCTCCCTGTCCGTGCCCGGAAAGACGCTTGATACCAATTTGAAAGCCTTTGACTTAGGCGTAAACCGATAACCGGGAGGGCATGTCATGAGGCATATCTACTGGAATGAAACTATGGAGCGAATGGATCGTTCCTCCTTGCGCGCCATACAGGATGAACGCTTACGCGACGTGGTACGCCGTGTATACACCAATGTGCCCTTCTACCGCGACCGTATGCAGCAAGCAGGCCTTACCCCCGCCGATATTCGCGGGGTTCAAGATTTGCATCTGCTGCCTTACACAGTCAAACAAGACCTTCGCGACCATTATCCATTTGGCTTGTTCGCGGTACCGCAAAGCGAAATTGTCAGAATTCATGCCTCTTCGGGCACCACCGGCAAGCCGTCGGTTTCCGGTTATACCAGCGGCGATGTGGATCGCTGGAGCGAATTGATGGCGCGGTCGATGTACTGTGCCGGCGTTACACGCGGCGATGTGGTCCAGATAGCCTATGGATACGGCCTGTTTACGGGCGGACTCGGCGCTCATTACGGCGCCGAACGTGTCGGCGCATCCGTGATTCCCATGAGCGGCGGCAACACGGCCAGGCAAATGATGTTGATGGAGGATTTTGGTACCACCACATTATGCTGTACGCCCTCTTATGCGATGAATATCGCGGAGTCTTTACGCGAGGCGGGTGTTACGATAGACAGGCTGAAGTTAAAAGTGGGCGTCTTTGGCGCGGAAACATGGTCTCCGCGCATGCGTTATCTAATTGAACAAGCACTTGGTATCGACGCGTTGAATGTATACGGATTAAGCGAAGTGATGGGGCCCGGCGTAAGCATGGAATGCCTATGTAAACAGGGTATGCATATATGGGAAGACCACTTTATAGCGGAAATCATCGGGGAGAATAATGAGACGCTTCCTTACGGGCAAGAGGGTGACTTAACCTTTACCACCCTCACCAAGCACGGTATGCCCTTGCTGCGATACCGAACGCATGATATCTGCCATCTAACGGACGAGCCCTGCCCTTGCGGACGCACGCATATCCGTATGGGGCCCATTCAAGGGCGTACGGATGATATGCTCATCATACGCGGGGTCAATGTATTCCCCAGCCAAATTGAACATGTACTGCTGGGGATTAAAGGCATTGAGCCGAATTATATGATAGTCGTTGACCGTGAAGGGGCGCTTGACACACTGGAGGTACAAGTGGAATTATCTGCCGAGCTGCTTGGTGATACGGTTAAAGAAATCGAAGCGCTTCGCTCAAAGATTCAAACCAAGCTGGGTAACGATGTGTTGGTTCACGCGGATGTGAAGTTCTGTCAACCGGGAAGCCTTGTCCGCAGTGACGGAAAAGCCAAACGTGTGGTTGACCGCAGAAAAATGTAACCTGACGCGGAAACATACCGGCAGGTAACTGAAAGAGGAGGCGCCGTGAATGTGTATTAAACAGCTATCCGTTTTCATTGAGAACAAGCCGGGCAGTTTGGCTGATATCACAGGACTTCTGGGTGAAAACGATATCGATTTATTTTCGCTTTCCATTGCGGATACCGCACAATTTGGTATTCTGCGGGCAATTGTAGCCGATTATGAGAAGGCAAGGCGTCTTATAGCCGAGGCAGGCTATACCGTGAAGCTGACGGATGTGTTAGCGGTGGCCGTTCATGACTCGCCGGGGGAGCTTGCCGGGATATTGCGTTTACTGGCTGAGAGCCGCAATGATGTAGAGTATCTTTACAGTTCCGTACGGAACGCCGGAGAAAGCGCGCTGATTATCTTCCGTGTAAAGGAACCTGAACTGACCGCGCGATTTCTTGCGGACAAAGGCGTCAGGCTTCTGACCCAGGAGGAAATCAGCGTCCTATGAGTTACCGATTAAATACCGTTACGGTAGACCTAAAACGCCTGACGGATAACGCGCGCGTTATGAAGGGCTGTTTAGCTCCCGGTACGCGTATGATGGCGGTTATTAAGGCAAATGCTTACGGACATGGGATTATTCAAGCAGCGGCCGCTTTTAACCAAACAGCGGACTGCTTCGGCGTGGCTGAC
>WRFT01000165.1 GCA_009776385.1 Clostridia bacterium | reverse complement strand
GCCGCGGGCGCGCTGATTGCGGGAGGGGTTTTTTCGGTTGAAGTGCTTTGCAAGCCTATCGTTGGTATCATTCCGACCGGAGATGAAATGGTATCGCCCAACTTAGAACCTCAGGTTGGGGAAATTTTTGAGTTCAACTCGGTTATTTTCTCCGGCATGATAGAAAAATGGGGCGCCGCCGCTAAAACCTACCCCATTGTCAAGGACAAGCCGGAGCTCCTTATCAAAGCCTTGGAAATGGCTGCCGCCCAATGTGACATCGTGCTCATCAACGCCGGATCATCGGCGGGAAGGGAAGACTATACCAAAGAAGCCATACAAAGGACAGGCAGAGTGATTCTGCATGGCGCCGCCATCAAGCCCGGCAAGCCCGTGATTCTTGGTTTAACAAATCAAAAACCCGTGATTGGCGTGCCGGGATATCCGGTATCGGGAATCATGGTGCTGGATGCCTTCGTTAAGCCCGTCTTAAGGCTTTTATTAGGGCAGGGCGATGACGCAGAGGATACAGTTGACGCCGTGCTGACCCGCCGCGTAACATCGTCATTGAAATACAGGGAGTTTGTCAGGACAAGGCTGGGCTTTATTCATGACCGCCTTGTGGCCGTGCCCTTGGAGCGGGGCGCGGGCGTTATCACATCGTTTGTCAAAGCGGATGGCATCATCGACATTCCTCAGAACACCGAAGGGTATGAAAGCGGTGAAAAAGCGGCGGTTCGCCTGCTGAAACCCTTGATAGAAATAAAAAACGCGCTGATTGTCACCGGCAGCCATGACCCGCTGATTGATGAGGCCGCCGACCTGCTGCGCAGACAGTTTCCCGGTTCTACGGTGGCGTCATCGCATGTGGGCAGCATGGGCGGCATTATGGCCATTAAACGGGGCGAGGCGCATATCGCCGGTATCCATCTGTTGGATGAAGCCACGGGAACATACAACAAGCCTTACGTGAGCCGGTACTTTGCGGAAGGCGAAACCGCCTTGATAGTTTGCGTCAAGAGAACGCAAGGGTTTATAGTGCCGCATAATAATCCCAAAAACATACGCAACTGGGCCGACATCGCCGCGCAGAAGCTAAACTACGTGAACCGGCAAAAGGGGTCCGGCACACGTATTTTATGTGATTATTTGCTAAAGCAAGAGGGGGTCCATCCGCAGGACATTTTAGACTATGCCAGAGAGGAATATACGCATACGGGGGTCGCGGCAATTGTGGCTGCCGGCAGCGCGGACGCGGGGCTTGGCATTTACGCGGCGGCGAAGCTGTACAACTTGGACTTTATCCCCATTTGCGATGAGCAATATGACTTGCTCATCGACAGCAAGGCCTTGGATACGCAGCAAGTGAAGCGTTTTTTGCACATATTAGAATCGGACGCGTTTAAACAAAGGTTAACGCAAATGGGAGGGTATACATGGACTTGACGCATGTCAACGAACGCGGAGAGGCGCGCATGGTGGATATCAGGTCAAAAGAGGTGACGGACCGCAGCGCGTCGGCGCAAGCCATTGTGCGCTGCAGGCGGACGACCATCGATAGGATAGCAAGCAACAGCATGCCCAAGGGCGATGTTTTTTCTTGCGCCAGGATAGCGGGAATCATGGCGGCAAAGAAGACCGACGCACTCATTCCCATGTGCCATCCATTGCCTTTATCAAGCGTGGTTATTGATATAAAGGCCGAGGATACTTCCATACGCATCGTATCACATGTTACATGTGTTCATAAAACCGGAGCGGAAATGGAGGCGCTTACCGCGGCGTCCGTTGCGGCGCTGACGATATACGACATGTGCAAAGCCATAGACAAGCACATGGTTATCGACAGGGTGATGCTTCTATCTAAAACGGGCGGAAAATCCGGGCCGTATATCCGCCCCGTCATTACGGCCATAAAAACAAAACAAGCAAAGGATACGTTCCCGACCGCTCATGAAACGCTTGAAATATCTTATCCCGGCGGTGATATGGGTGATTTGAGCCTCGTCACGCGCGATACGCTATTGGCCATTGAAAAGGCAGACGGCATTTGCACCAAGCGGTTTTGGGCCAATATAGAAGTTTCCGGTTTGCCGGGGGAGGCTAAAGAAGGCAGCTTTTTACGGCTTGGCGGTGTTTTATGCAAGATAAACCGGGTGGGCCGGCCCTGTCACCAACTGTGCGATTGCGGAAAAGCCGGGGAAGTATGCGCTTTGGTTAACGAAGCCGTTTTTTTAGAGATAATTCAAGGAGGAGCCCTGTGCGTCGGGGACGAAGTAACCTTAGAAACACCCTGATGCGGGTGGTGATTTAACGAATAAAGATGGTGGCCGCGCTGAAGGATAAACTCGGAAGAACGATTGAATACCTTAGGCTTTCTGTCACAGACAGATGTAATTTGCGATGCGTGTATTGCCGTTCGGAAGACGACTGCCCGAAAGCCAGGGAGTTGCCGCCCCCGGCCTTTGAGAGGATTGCCCGCGCGTTTGCCCATCTGGGCGGAAAAAAGATACGCGTCACCGGCGGGGAGCCCCTCATGCGCAGGGACTTAGAGGAGATAATAGAAAGAATCGCGCGTATCCCTTCTTATCGGGACATCAGCATGACAACAAACGGGCACGGCGCGGCAAGGCGGATCGCGGGTCTAAAAAATGCGGGCCTGATGCGGCTTAACTTCAGCCTCGATTCGCTGAAGCCGGAAAAATACGCGGCAATTACGGGCGGCGGCAACATTAATGAAGTGTTTGAAGGAATAGACAGAGCGCTGGAAGCAGGGCTGACACCCATCAAGACGAATACCGTACTCGTGCGGGGAGAGAACGATTTGGAAATAGACGATTTTATAGAGTTGGCCAGGCTAAGGCCCATTGAAGTGCGTTTTATAGAATTGATGCCCATCGGAAAATTCGGCGAGGACGCCTCCAAACACATACCGAGCGATGAGCTGGTTGCCGCGCGAAAGCATTTAAAAATGCTGCCTCAAGAAGCAGCTCAACCTGCGGTAACTTACGGCATAGACGGGTATGCCGGAAAAATAGGGTTTATCCGGGCGGTTTCACATCGGTTTTGCGATACCTGCAACCGCATACGCGTTACAAGCGACGGTATCGTTAAAACATGCCTGGGCGATAATTCGGAAACATCGCTGCTTCCCGCACTGAGGCAAGATGATTCAACGCTGATACGCGTGTTGGAAGAAGCTATCTACCAAAAACACAGCGGCCATCATTTTGATGATGGTTATCAGTCGCGGCGAAACATGAACAGAATCGGCGGTTAAAGGGGCAACGCTATACAGAACGGAGATGGGCGGTATGGCCGTGATTGTATCCATCAACATCAGTCAAAACAAGGGAGAGATAAAGACGCCCGTGCCAAGCTGCCGTCTTGTCGAGGGCTATGGGTTGGAGGGGGACGCCCATGCCGGAGACTGGCACAGGCAAGTCAGCTTATTGGCCCAAGAAAGCGTTGATACGATGAGCGCCATAGGCGCAAAGGGCCTATGCCCGGGTATTTTCGCGGAGAATCTGACGACGCAAGGCATCGAGCTGTACACGCTGCCTGTTGGGACGAAACTGGCCATAGGGCCTTGCCTGCTTGAGGTGACGCAAATCGGCAAGGAATGTCACAATCATTGCGCTATTTACCGGCAGATAGGCTCATGCGTCATGCCCACACGGGGAATCTTCGCCAAGGTCTTAACAGGCGGGATTGTTTCTAAAGATGATAAGATAACTGTGTGCCCGTAAAAGAGGGGTAATCGTTATCCATCATGGCGCGGTACGGCATCACGAAAGGGGGCGACGTTATGGCTGAGAAAATACTGATAGCGGATGATGAACAAGAAATCGCGGATTTGGTGGAACTGTATTTAAAAAACGAGAACTATACGGTTTACAAGTTCTACACCGCGCGGGAAGCGCTAGACTGCATTGAAACAACGGAGCTTGATTTGGCTATACTGGATATCATGCTGCCCGGCACAAGCGGCCTTTCCATTTGCCGAACAATAAGGAGCAAGCATACCTACCCCATTATTATGCTGACCGCCAAAGATGCGGAGACGGATAAAATAACGGGACTGACCCTCGGCGCTGATGACTACATGACAAAACCGTTTCGCCCTTTGGAGTTGGTGGCGCGGGTAAAGGCACAATTAAGACGATACACAAAACTCGGCGGACTGTCGGTAAAAAGCGATAACGGTATTATCGTCCATTCCGGGCTTGTGATGGATATTCATACGCATGAAGCGCTTTTAAATGAAAAGCCATTATCCCTTACGCCTACGGAGTTTTCTATTTTGCGTATCCTGTGCGCGCATAAAGGCAATGTTGTCAGTTCGGAACGGTTATTCCATGAAATTTGGGGGGACGAGTATTTTACTAAAAGCAACAACGCCATCACCGTTCATATCCGGCATTTGCGCGAGAAATTAGGCGATACGACGGATAACCCGAAATATATTAAGACGGTATGGGGGGTCG
>WRFT01000164.1 GCA_009776385.1 Clostridia bacterium | reverse complement strand
TTGCGGCTCATGCCTTCGCCCTTTTCAACGCGGGCGACGTAGCAGAGCAGTTTCCCCTCGGCGTTCTGATATGCGGCGTAATGGTTGATTTTACGGTAATCAAGGCGACCGTGTTCGTCTTTGCCATGATATAGGTTTGTAGGCGGCGGCGGAGCATTGTCCGGCACGGGCATTATAAATTTAGGCAAAGAGGCCGAAGCCAACCGCCTGCAGTATGCCAGCGCGAGGACAAAAATTGAATTAATCCGGGTGCTTGCGCCGTTGAAGCTGTTGACGAGGAACGAAGCGCGGGAGATTATGAATTTGCCCGGTGTCGAGGGCGGGGATGAGTTTATGCAGTCTTTAAATAATGTTTCGGATAATATTGCGGATATGTATCAGATGGGGGTTGAACAGGATGAAGGAAAAACGGATATGTGAAATAAGGGCCGATAACCCGAAAGGGTCAGACGCTCTTTATATAAAGGGTGTGCCTGTTGTTTACGACACACCCACAGTGATTGACAGCCCGGCAGGGCGTTATATAGAGGTTATCCGGCGCGGTGCGCTTGATTCGGCAGATTTGAGCGATTGCCGCTTGCTGTATAACCATGATTTAAACAAAGTACCGCTGGCGCGGACACCTAAGACAATGCAGCTGATGAAAGGCGCGGCAGGGCTTGAAATGGCGGCGTTGCTACCCGATACGGAAGAGGGGCGGGGCGTACATACGGCAGTATTACGCGGGGATTTGTCCGGTATGAGTTTTTCCTTTAAGATACCGCCGAGCGGCGATAGGTGGAACGGGCACACACGGGAAATATTGAAGGTCAGCAAGGTTTACGAGATTTCAATAGTGCCGTTCCCGGCGTACCCTGAAACGAGCGTTGAGGCGCGGACGGCATTACAAAATATGACGAAAGGAAGTAAAAAATCAATGAAATTTAAGACAGTACAGGAAGCATTTAACCATTATCGCAAGTTTTCCCTTGCGAACATAGAAAAACGGGCGGCAGAGATTGATATGGAGATTCACACCGACCCGACCGGGGATATACCCGCTTTAAACATTGAGTTAGAAGGATTGATACAGGCTAAGGTTAATGTTGAGGATAAAGGGCCGACAGAGGAAAACGGGGAAACGGAGGAACGCTCTGTCATAAAGAAAGTACAAACCGCTCTTAACCAAAGGGCATTTAACCCGGTTACGGGCATGAGCTTTGGCAGTTCCGCGCAAGCGGTCAGCGGTGATGTGTTCTCCAGCCGGGAATATCGGAGCGCGTTCTTTAAGACGATGCTTGAACAGCCCTTGAACCCGGAAGAATCGGCGGCATACAAACGTGCGCGGGGGATAATGGCAACGAAAAAACGGGCGGCGTTTATTAACCAGTCTGAAGCGGCGGCGGTTATCCCTACGCAGACATTAAATGAGATATTCCAGAAAGCGGTTGATATGGGCGCGGTGTTGTCGCTGGTGCGGCGTTTTGATATGCCCGCTAACCTTGCCGTGCCTGTTGCCACGCCGGAAGATGCGGCTGAATGGCATATCGAGGGCGCGGAGGTTAAGCCGAGTAATAAGAAGCCGACAAACGTTATCTTTAACGCCTTTGAGCTGATGAAGGTGTTCAGCATGTCGGCGGCGGCGCGGACGATGAGTATACAGGCGTTTGAAAGCTATCTGCAGTCCGAGCTTGTGCGGACGATGATTACGGCTATGCAAATGGCGACAATCAGCGGCACTGGTTCAGGCCAGCCCAAAGGATTGTTAAACGCAGGGGTTATCACGAACACACATAGCGGTGCGGCTTCTTATGCTACGTTGCTGGCTACGGCGGCAAAGCTGATGCGCGGGTATTCTTCGGGCGCGGCCTGGGCTATGAACAACGCCACGCTGTATAACAGGATAATGGCGATTGTTGACGGTAATGGGCGGCCTATGTTAAACGAGCCTAAAGACGGTGACGCTAACAGGATATTAGGCCATTCGATTGTGGTTGATGATTTCATCCCGGACGATACGGTTATATACGGGAACTTCCAGTATTACGGGTTTAACTATCCGCAGGACATTATGCTGGAAGTGAGCCGGGACAGTTCGTTCAGGCGTGGTTTAATTGATTATAGGGCGTTGGCGGTATGTGACGGTAAGCCGATATTGCCGGAAGCCTTTGTTAATTTGACGCTTACGTCATGATACTACGCATAGAAGAAGCGCGGGACATATTGCGGCTTGATGGGACGGATAATGATTTTATTATTTATCCTCTCCTTGAAGCCATACCGGGGTATTTGGAAGTTACTACGGGGTATGTTGCGGTACCGCAAGCCGCACTGGAGCATTGGGACTATTCACCGCTTGCCAGGACCGTTGCCGGATTTTTATTACAGTTATGGTATAACGCCGATGGGACGGACACGGAAAAACTTCAAAAAACAATAAATAATCTGTTGGCGGCTTTGAGTTATACGGTTAAAAGAAGATAAGGAGCGTGTTAAGTATGGAAGAAAAGCTTAAATTGTTAAAGGAAGCAGGGTTTACCGAGTTTGAACGGGATATGAAATATTGCAGTAGGGGCGGTTCGGTTTTATTTTCGCAATCATATATAGAACAATCGTCGCTAGAACAATTAAAAGCGGCGATAGAGAGCGTACCGGATACGATTGCCGTTAAATATCCTTGTTATCCTATTTGTGACTTCTGCATCCACGCCGGGGAGCCGGTACCGGAGGATGATGAGGACGCGGACGGTGATGTTATGTGCCATATTAAGGGCGAGCTTGTTTTCCTTTCGGACAGCTGTGAGGAACATTTTAAATGCCGTTATTGCGATAATGAGAGTAATAAGGACACAAGGAAGCCGCTATGAGAGGGGCAAGGGTATCGTACCAAACGTGGCAGGATAGACGGACGATGAACGAAAAAAGGGCGGCTGATAAACTAGCGGCTGAAAGACGGGAAGCGAATGTCGCAAAGGATTTTTTGTCACGGGCTTTTTATCTTGACCAGCGGATTAGGGCTAAGCGGCAACAGATTCATGAAATACAGTGTTTGGCGGGTGACAGCGTTTGCGAAGGGAACAACGAATCGGCTTTAGGGTTGATTGATGAATACGCTGAACAACTCAATGAATTAATCCGGGTGAAGAAGGAAATTACGGACGTAATTGCGCGTGTCGAGCCTTGCAATTATAAGCTTTTCCTTGAATTGCGGTATGAGCATTTTATGATGTTCAAGCATATAGCGGCGGAAATGAACAGCACAGAGGATTATATCAAGCAAATGCACAGGAAAGTCCTTGCGGCGGCCTATGCCGTTATGGCAACGTAAAACGCGGTGATTATATGGACGGTTTAATCAGCAATGAGGATTACGAACGGTATAAGCCATTATTGCGCGGCGTATGTAGGAAATATATCCGGTATGGGGTTGATATGGATGATTTAATGCAGATGGCTTATTTTGGCTTGCATGATGCTTTTAAAACATACGCATTTGAGAAATGCGGCGAGGGTTTTGAAATACACATAAAATTCCGTGCGAAGTACGCTATTCTGCATGAATTGAATAAAGTGGGCGCGTATGGGAATACAACCATACATTTAAGGCGGCAGTTAAAACCGTTCCGGCAAGCGAAAAAGAAACTTGAATTATCGCTTATGCGAATGCCGTACAACTGGGAGATTGCGCGGGAATTGAATGTTACGGCTGAAAAGGTTGACGAGTTGGAACAGGCTTTAAAACTCTTTGACGCAGATTCACTTGATAAGCCGTTCGGGGATTATGAAGATTACAACCTTATAGACGTTATCGCCGATACCGATAACAGCGCAATGGAAGCCGTAGAGCGTGACGAGTTACGGCGCGTGTTGTGGCCTGTCGTTAAGAAAGCGCTAACCAACAGGGAATATGACGTTGTACACGAGCATTATTTACAGGGCGTTGATATAAGCGTTCTGGCAAAGGTTCGAGCCGAAAAGGAGCATATTCTTTACGATGTAAGGCGTTCGGCGTTGGGTAAGTTGCGGATAAACCGTGAAGTTAGGCAGATAGGTGAAGATTACGGCTACTATGGCGTATATAGGCATGTTGGTGCGCGTGAGTTTAATCGGACACGTACAAGCGCGGTTGAGGATGAAGTAATCAAAAAAGAATGGTGGGGGAAACGTGCCACGCGCGTTCGCATGTAAGTTCTATAAAAGTAAACAGTGGAAAAGTGCGCGGATATATGTATTGAGCCGTGACTATTACATGTGCCAGACATGCGGTAGGCCAGCGGAGGAAGTGCATCATAAGGTGTCGTTGACTGCTGAGAATATTAATGATTCGAATATTAGTTTAAACCCGGATAATTTAGTGAGCCTGTGCCGGGACTGTCACTTTGCGGTACACAGGGAACAGGCTGAGGGGGATTACACTTTTGATAGTAATGGAATGATTATTCCGCGCGTTCCCGCCGCTGGCGCGTCCGTGTAGTCCCCCCACCTTCATGAAAAAATGCCGGCGG
>WRFT01000163.1 GCA_009776385.1 Clostridia bacterium | reverse complement strand
TCCGGCACCGCCCGCAGTTCCGGCGGTTTGCGCTTTATATTCGGTTCAAATAATCTCGCTTGTTCCATATCTGCTTCCTTCTCTGTGTGCTCACAACGGAGCGATCCCACCGTCTCATTGGCACCCGTCCGGGGATTCGTTGTGTTTCCGCAGTGCCGACGATCATAGTTTTTAACTGCCCCGCCGCTCCGGTGTCAGCGCACATTGACCTGCCATCTTCAGCGCAGGGTGGTCGGCCCCTGCGGACGGCGGTTCCCCGCCGTTTCGACTATTCTGTTTCTCCCAGCACTAACCCGTTAATAAAGCTTCCGCCATAGATGGGCAGTTTACCGTCCCATTTGTCCAGCGCCAGCTTTCGCAAAAGGAGCTCCGTAATAGATTCTTGCAGGATTCGGTTTGCCTCCGCCTCTGCCGCGGCTTTGGTTAGTAGTGCGGATGCATCTCCCTCGGCGGCGATGCGTTTCAATTCTGCCGCGTTTTCTGCTTTGCTCTGCTCAATATCATTCCTTGTTTTCTGCGCCAATAATTCCTGCTCGGATACCTGCTTCGCCTCTATCGCATTTGTGTAGGCATCTGTAAAATCAATATCAGTAATATTAAGCCCGACGAATGTGACAATAGAGCCCGCTTCCTGCAATCTGGCAAGACATTGGTCACCCAATATCCCGCGTTTTTCAATCAGTTCTTGCGCCGTGTAGCCGGATATAACGGCCTTCACTTCGGACAATACGGTTGGGTGCGTTACATGCTCAAACAGGTGCTCGCCGTAGTTTACAAACACGGCTTTCGCGTCTTCTTTGGCCACGCGGTAGACAACGGTAATTTTTATGGATACTTCTTGGATATCCTTGGTGAACGCCAGTGTATCAACCATTTTCGTGGTGTTGGCGACCGATACCTTGTTTACTTTTGTGGTGAAACTCTTCCAGTTCAGGCCTGGCTCAAGAACCTCTTCGCGTAGCTTGCCGAAGGTGGTTTGGACGCCTACCGAACCGGCGGGGACTGAGGAGCAGCTCATAGCTCCGAGGACGATGCCGACAATCAAGATGACCGCGGCGATGATTCCGATTACAGTTTTCATTTGTTTCCCTTTCTTTTGTTTGATATGTATCAAGCGGCTCTCGCCGTTGCTACCAAAATTTCAGCGGCTTGGTTTCCGAAAAATGCGATATACTTCCGTATAGCACCCAGTCGCCGTTTAGCCAGCCTTCGGCGGCCTCCAGCTGCCAAGGCTCATAGTCACCATCCTCCGGCGAACCCATAATCCGCGTGCCCGTCCCCGGCTGCCAATCGGCATTGCGGTTGATTGCTACGGTCATGAGCTGCTGTGCGCTCTCGCGATTTGTAGCGCAGTATTTATGTGCCAGACGCGCGAACATTTTTGCGTCTTCCTGCGTCCATCCATGGAACCGAAATGACGGCTGCGCCGTCGGCGCGGGGCGGGCATCTACCCACTCCCCGCCATCTCCGGCCAAACGCCACACCATGCCCGGCGGCGGCGTTGTGGGAATATCTACAAGTACCGGCGTTGCCGTCGGCTCCGTCGGTACCTGCGCGGCTTGCGCGGGCAGCATGGCCGTTACCGTTACCAGCCATATGGCGAACAGGAGCGCCGCACAGACCGTCAGCACGGCGATTATGGCGCGCCATACGCTACGCTGTTTCTTTGACATGATTTCCTCCCTTAGCTGCGCTTAATCGCTGTGCCGCCAATGCTGCTTTTTGTGCCGCGATTCCCACGCAGGTAATTGCCTTGGTCAGCTTTCGCGCCTGATTTATGACACGCTTGTAAGCTTTACGGTGTTCAACACAGACCCTCTTTTTCATTTGGCCGCACCATCCTCTTCCTGCGTTGATCTGCCCGATTAGTTGATCAGTGTGCATTTTAGTGATTTCCTGCATGATCGCCCCCTACGCCGCCCGCCGGTTTAGGTCCCAGATCATGGCGCGCATCTCTTGCTCGTTGATGCACAGCAGCTCCGCAAGCTGGTCGGCCAAGAATGTGCTGGGCATGGATTTGGCGTTGCCGTTCAGCACGATTCTCATATAGTCCGCCGATACCCCGCATCTCGCAGCGAGGTATTCGTTGTCGTATCCGGTGATATATTTCTGCCGCCGGATCCGCTCCCTGATTTCTGCCTTTGTCATTGACTTTTTTCCTCCTATAATCTGTTTTTTCTTTTTCCGTTGTGCTATACTGCGTATAGCACGCGAGGGAGTATTTTTTATGGATGCAATATGGTCCATCATTTTTTCGGGGATCGCTTTGGTCGTTTCGGTCGTTTCTCCGATAATCACGCTGTCTATCCAAAATGCCCATGAATATCGACTGTTTCGATTGAATGAAGGCGATAAGCATTTACGTGATGTAATCGAGGATTATGTTTCCAGCACAGCGCGTATCATTACTCAAAAGCCGGAAAGGTATGAATCTTACTCGTCCTATCGTCTTGCGTATGCGAGGGCTTTAATCTATTTTCCTGCTAAGTACAAAGATAGGCTGACATCCATTAATGACATAATCGTACACGAGAAAAATGATGCTTTGCGAGACCAGGCGTCCGAAGAACTGAATTCCCTGTGCTGTCTATTGCGCGAAGAAACGCCAAGGCTGGAAGCACGCCGTAAGAAGCGCACTCGCAAAAATCACATACACTAAACCTTTCCAAACATCTACCGCCTCTGTGATGCAAGCGACTATATAGGAGGAGATTAGCAATCCGACGCCGATACACCAAAGCAAGAATAAAATTGCTACAACACTCATACTCCCTCCATTACGCCGTCTCGGCGCCCATTCTCGGCACACCGAGTATGGTCTGTTCAACAAAGACGCCATCATGACTGACAACAATCCTGCAGTGCGGATTATATTTCTCCGCAAGGATTCTCATTAGTGGTTCTGCGGTTTTCTCAATGGACTTGGCGAGTGTATTCATTTCAAAATCTACTATGATGTATTGCGCCCATCTGCGGAGCCCATGCGCGTCTTCATCGTTGAAAACCGCGCAAACTGTGTATAAGCCATCTTCACTGATAATATCTATTTCATCCGGGCGCCCCAAGTAATGCTTAGACATATGCTCCTTATCTATTACTGCCATAGCGCTGGATTGGGTGATACGCAATGCTGCGCGCACGTCCTTCAGCACCCACCAAAGTTCCCCTTTCCGATCAATCGTGCGCACGATCTCTTCACCATACGCGCGCGCCTGTAATTTCTTTGTCATCCCGCTCTCCTCCTTACGCCCGCTTCGCGCCCGTGGGCAGCTTGCCCGCAAGCTCGTCCATCTTCCGCAGCCGGTCGTTGATGCGATAGACATTCTCCCGCCGCTCAACCGGCATGGAAGCCGCCTTCGTGATCCGCGCGTTCGCGTTGGCCACGGAGTTCACGGCGCGCACGCATGTTGCCAAAAGGCCGATCATGCAATCCAGCCGGGCTTCCAATTGCGCAATGCGGTCGCTCTCCGCGCCCGACACAGCATATGCGCCGGTCTTACGGATGGACGGCAGCACCTCATGCGTCACCCAGCGCCGGAAGGCCTTGGCTTCCGGCTTGCGGGATTGCATGATCACACTGTACAGACCGCTCTCAGAAATGATGGTCATTTCCTGCCGACCCCCAAGGGTGTCCACAGTATGGACCCCCTTTTCGTCCTCATCCAGACGGGCGGTTACATTCCGGTGATTATCAAGCTCTAACACCGCGCACACGTCCTTCAGCACCCACCAGGGCTCGCCGCCCTTGTCCACCGTGCGCACGACCTTGTCGTCATACGCAAACACTTGCAGTTCATTCGCCATTTTGTTACCTCCTGTTTTTTAATTAAGCTGTTTTGGCTTCCACCTGGATACCCAGATAGTCGCAGATCCGCGCCTCGGCCTTGTTACTCCGAAATATCCCGCAAAGCAGATTGTTGGTGTAGCTGCGGTTATAGCCCACACTCTCCGCCAGTTCCCTTATCGTCATGTTGCGGTCAATGAGTTTTTTTCGCACCAACTGCGCCCATTCCGATGCTTCATAGGTGTATTTCATGCAATTTCCTCCTTCCTTTTATGTAACATTTGTTCTATCCCCGTTGACACGGTTCGTTCCTGAATGCTAAACTTCTATTAATCAAGTAATAGAGAGGTTTGGTAGAGTATATCTCATATGAGATGGAATGTCAATCGAAAATGAGATATTATTTTGAGGAAAATTATGTACGCAAAATTTGAAGCATTATTAGCAGACAGGGGAATTTCTGTTTATAAAGTTTCTAAAGATACTGGTATTTCCTATGGTGTTTTAGGCGGTTGGAAAGTTGGAAGAGCGCAACCAAAAGCCGAAACGCTACAAAAGATTGCCGATTATCTTGACGTTCCGCTTGGTTATTTCTATGGAACAGAGGAATTGCCCGGCGAAAAATCTCTTGACGAACAGCTGAAAGATATAAGCTTTGCGCTTTGGGGGCCAATCGGGGATCTAAGTGATGACGCCAAGCGTGATATTATTGATTACGTAAATATGAAGC
>WRFT01000162.1 GCA_009776385.1 Clostridia bacterium | reverse complement strand
TCCAGGGAGCATAGGGAATGCGTGATGCCCTCCATGGCGTCTCCCACGGGATGGGCAAAATCATACATGGGGTAGATACACCAGGCGTTGCCCGTGCGGTGATGCTCCTTAAAGAGGATGCGGTACAGGATGGGATCCCGCATGTTCATATTCGGCGAAGCCATATCAAGCTTCGCGCGCAGCGTATACCGGCCCTCCGGAAACTCTCCCAGCCGCATGCACCGGAAGATGTCTTCACTTTGCGCGGCGGGGCGCTCACGATGGGGGCTGTTGCGGCCGGGTTCCGTGAGTGTGCCGCGGTAGACGCGCATGTCCTCCGGCGTCAGCTCATCTACATAGGCAAGGCCTCTTTGAATCCACGCGCAGGCGATTTCATAGCATTTTTCGTAATAGTCACTGGCATAATACAAGCCGCCGTTCCATTCGTAGCCCATCCAGCGGATATCCTGCATGATGGCGTCCACATATTCCGTTTCTTCTTTTTCCGGGTTGGTATCGTCGAAACGCAAATTGCATAACCCGCCGTACCGCTGCGCGGTAGTAAAATTAATCATCACGGCCTTGCAGCTGCCGATATGCAGATAACCGTTCGGTTCCGGAGGGAAGCGGGTGCGTATGGTTTGCGCGCGCCCTTCTTTTAGGTCCTTGTCGATGATGTCCCAAATAAAATGCGTATAGTCGTCTGATCCGCCCTGCATAAAAAGACCCTCCCCCCGCCCGTCGCCCCGGGCATTACAGGCATGCTGTTCGGGGTATTATATCGCATAAAAGTGAAAATTTCGATAGCGGCAAGACGATGTGATCTTTACAATTTTATGAAAAATGAAACCGTTTCGCGACCGCCTCAAAGGGTATCGGCTCATCAAGATGATTGTCGATGTATTCAAGCGCATATATAATAACTACGCAGTTTCCTTTATCGGCACTTGTTTTCGCAAGACACACCAATTCTTCTTCCCACATTCGGGACACTTCGCCCAACGGACTTTATGACTGCCCGTGGTAAAAAAAGCACGACGAATCCCAAAGACTGCATCACAGTTAGGGCAAATAAACACGGTGTTTTTGAGTTGAAAAGCTGATACAGTAATGCCGAATACAGCCATCGACAGATACACACCAAGCGCCCACCACAACCGAGACGTTATCAGCCATACCATAAAAGCGCATCCTGTGACTGATGCGACCGCTACGTTCATGTAAATCAACGCCAGTTTTTTTGTGTTGCGTGAATATTTTTTCTTTTCCATCATGTGTTCTACGTCAAGAATTGAATTCGCCGGGTTGGTGGTTTTTCTCGCGATACTTTCTTTTATGACGGTAATCATTTCAAGCTGTTTCTGCCGCTCATCAATTTCATCAGATAGCGTTTTCATTTGCTCGTCAAGCAGTAAGGCGAGAATTTTTTCAGATAACTGACTCTCCATAACGTTCTTAATTGAATCAAGCGACAGCCTGATTGATTTGAGTGTGCAAACAATGCGTAGCTTGGTTAAGTCATCATCGTTATATATCCGTCTGCCACCTTCGCTTTCTGCGGACGGGTGCAACACACCTTTCTGGTCGTAAAACTGCACCGTTCGCAGCGAAACATTACACAGCTTCGCCATCTCCCCGGTCGTGTAGTTTGACATAGATTCACCTCCTCGCCCTAACTTTACAGCATTACGTTACGTCGCTTGCAATAGGTTACGTTAGGGGATTTTTCATGTATCAATTCTTTCTAATTCAACAAGGGCTTTATTCCTGTACACAAGGTCGGGACGCACGGTAAACCCCATACGCTCCCAAAAACCGTTCCCGCGTTCATTTCGCTCGAACACCACAAGGGCAACCTTACTAATTCCTTCGGCACGGAGAGCATCAAGCGCAGTATCAACAAGCCGCGTCCCGATTTGATTATTCCAGAGTGCCGAGTCAACGCAGGTGTGGTGGATATAACCACGCCGACCATCATGCCCCGTCATAATTACGCCGACTAATTCGTTTTCGAGTATGGCGACATAACAGGTGCGAGGATTGCGTTTCAGATATTTTTCGATACCTTCACGACTGTCATCTATGTCGTTTAAACCCATTCCGGGCGTTTTGTGCCACAGCGCATAAACGGCATCATAATCGGTAATCTGCATTTTTCGTATTTTCATGACTCAAAATCCTCTTATAGAACTATCTCATAAACAAGCTCGCGCATTTCGTTTTCCAAAACAGCATTACTTGTCTGCCATATCTCTTGCCTTGTTTGGAATCATTGAGAATAATAAGCATGAGGAACGGCGTGTTGTCCCAAAATATATTGTATCGCATTACGCCGATGGGCTTGTCACCATTGCTGATAATAATAAACTAGTTTGCGCGTCAGCGCACGTCGATATACGATATGCCAAACGCGTCCGCCTTGCGCGTCAGGTCCGCGCCGACAAGCTCTATCAGGCTGATTTCCATCAGATACAAGGTTTCGCTGCCCGGTTCCAAATGCCCGGCAAAAGTGCCCTCGCGGGTGCAGCAGGTAATGTGTAAATGGGCTTGCCCGTCCACAATCACGCCCTGCAGCGCGCCGACCTCCAATGGCTCGGCTACCGTAAGAAACTCATTGTCCGGGTTGTCGGCCGTACTGCCAATGCGGTGATACACTACCTTGCTTGCCGAGCCGATGCCCGAAGTGACAATGCCGCATCGTATTCCCAGACGCTGTATTTCGCTCTGGATGCTTTCTAAAATCAACTCGCCCTTGGTTAGTTGCATGATGACATGGCGTCCATACTCGCTGCCGACATGGGTCCACATAATGGTTGCTTCCTTTCACTTGTAAACTTACCCCTTGATGCTGCCTGCCGTGATGCCTTCCACCAGATAATTCTGGAAGCCGATAAACATGACGAACAGCGGAATCAACGAGACCACTGACATTGCAAACAACGCTCCCCAGAAACTTTGACCCATGCCGTCCACGAACATACGCAGCGCCAGGGCGACGGTAAAGGTGTTCAGTTGGCTCAGGTACAGCATTTGGCTGAAAAAGTCGTTCCATGTCCAAATAAAAGTGAAGATGGACGTGGTAATCAGCACCGGTACCGACAGCGGTAAAATAATGGTTGCATAATGCCGAAAAAAGCCGCATCCGTCCACGGTAGCCGCTTCATCCATCTCCCTTGGCAAACCGCGCATGTACTGAGTCATCATAAACACAAAGAAGCCCTGCGTGGCGAAAAATGACGGTACGATGAGCGGCAGATAGGTATTGGTCCAACTCAGTTGTTTAAACAGGATATACTGCGGAATAATCTTCACGTGCATCGGCAGCATCAGCGTCCCCAGCATTAGCGCAAACCAAAAACCGCGCAGCGGAAATTGCAGCTTGGCAAAGGCGTACGCGGTCAGCGAACAGGAAATCAAGTTTCCCGCAATCACCGCGCCCACCAGTATGAAGGAGTTACGCAGGAACAGGCTGAAAGGGTATCCGGAAATCCCGGCCCAACCGGTGACATAGCTGTCCCAAATCCATTTTGTCGGCCAAAACCCCGACCTGAAGATTTGCGTCGGTTCCTTGAAAGAACTAACCAGCATCCACAGCAGCGGATACATCATAAACAAACCGAACAGAATGACCAGGACATGAAAACCCGTTTCTTTTGATAAATGAACCACACGGGCCTTTTTACGAACGGCGCGCACGGAGGATGGCACGTACGCGGCGTTTTCATTTTTGCGCATGAACGTATCCTCCTTATTCAATCGTAATACACCCACTTATTAGCCGAAGCAAACACCAGGCCGGTAAATGCGCCGATGATGACCAGCAATACCCATGCCAGCGCGGAAGCATAACCCATTTTGAAACGTGTAAAGGCCTGTATGTATAAGTTCAGCGTGTAAAACAAGGTGGAATCCAACGGTGCTCCGGTACCGCCGCTGACGATGTACGCCGGAGTAAAGGACTGAAACGCGTTGATAAACTGCATCACCACGTTAAAGAACACCATTGGCGTTAAAAGCGGCAGCGTGATTTGAAAAAACTGCCGTACTTTTCCCGCGCCGTCAATGGTCGCCGCTTCGTAATAATCATTGGATATTTGCTTGAGCGACGCTAAAAAGATAACCATGGAGGCGCCGAACTGCCAAACGGCCAGAATAATCAGCGTGTACAGCGCGGTGCCGGGTTCTGATATCCAGTTTTGGCCTTTTATGCCAAAGGTAGCCAGAATTTGGTTCAACATGCCGTTTCGGTTGAAGATATTGCGCCACAGCACGGCCACCGCGATGCTGCCGCCAAAGAGCGATGGCAGATAGTACACCGCGCGGTAGACTTTAACGCCCGGCCGGTTCTTCTTAAATATAACCGCCACCAGCAGCGCGAAGGCCAACTGCAGCGGTACGGACAAAAACACGTAGCGCATCGTGACTGACAGGCTGTTGGTAAACTTCGAGTCACTCATCATATCCGTATAATTCTTGATGCCGTTCCAAATGGGCGGCGTCAGCATATCGTATTTCGTAAAAGAAAAATACAGCGAG
>WRFT01000161.1 GCA_009776385.1 Clostridia bacterium | reverse complement strand
CCGGAAGCAAGGAACCACATAGGGTAGAGAGGACAGGAAAATAGTTTTCGCCCCCAAAGAGATAGAAAAGACAAAGGAATCGCGGCGGCATGGTACAACCCAATGAAACAGCTCTTTTGAAAAAGGTGTGTTTGGGTTCCTCCTTTTTGTCGTATAAGCTATAACTACCCTTTGCTCTTGTTCCTTCTGCCTCTTTTCGTCCTCTTCTTTAGTTCTTATAATTTGCTTTTCATTCTCAAATGCCTCACAAGCGAAATTATTCCAGATGGAATGGTATTGTATTTTGTTTCATAGTCAGTATAATATAGAAACAGGATGGCGGAGTATCGCCTACGTCAAGCTGAAACTTCAAACTTGATAACGGGAGATGATGGTATGGAATTTTCTCAACTGCTCATCGATTTGAATATTGATACACAAACATTGCTCAACCGTTTCTCCGGCAATGAAATGCTTGTTAAGCGCTTTTTATTAAAGTTCCCGAATGACGCTACGTACGAAAAACTCCGCGCGGCTTGCCAGGCCTTGGATTATACAGCAATTGCCAACGAAGCGCATTCTTTAAAGGGAATCGCTTCAAATCTAAGTTTAGACCGTCTGGGTGCGCAGAGTTCAGATTTATGTGAGTGGATGCGTGCCGGAAAAACAGAAGGTATCGACGAGCGGCTAAATGAGATTTCCGCTGAATACGACCGAATCGTCTCTCTCATCGCGGCTTTTAACACCTAACGACAGGCGGCGGCATATGGAATCCATGATGAAAAAAATCCTGGTTGTTGATGACGTTGAGCTTAATCGCGCCATATTATACGAGTTATTTTCAGCCGATCATGAAATACTGGAGGCGGAGAACGGAAAAGAGGCTCTAGAGATACTCGCCGTTCATTCCGCCGACCTATCCATGGTGTTGTTGGATATTGTCATGCCTGTCATGGACGGGTTGACGGCCTTAACGGAAATGAACCGCTTGGGTTATCTCAATACGGTGCCGGTCGTCATGGTGACAGCGGAATCCACCGAAGGCATCTCGCTGAAGATGTACGAATTAGGCGCGTCGGATGTTATTTCAAAACCCTTTAACCCATCCGTCGTCCGTCAGCGCGTTTATAATATCATGGAACTGTATGACTATAGGCGCGACTTGGAAGAGATTGTTAAACGCCAAACGGTTACACTGGAGGCGCAAGCGGACAAGCTAAAGAAGACGAACGGTTTTGTCATCGATACGCTGTGTACGGCTGTCGAGTTTAGAAACGGCGAGTCCGGCACGCATATCGTGCGCATCCGCGATATCACGCATGTCTTACTTAAAGAACTGGGGCGAAAACACTCAAAATACAGTTTTCCGGATTTTCAAATCGATATTATTTCCGACGCGGCAGCGATGCACGATATCGGTAAAATCGCTGTTCCGGACGCCATACTAAACAAGCCAGGCCGGCTGACACCGGAAGAGTTCGAGATTATGAAGCTCCATACCGTCAAAGGCTGTGAGCTGCTGGAAAAGCTGGACTATGTTCAAGATCAAGACTATTTTGAGTTTTGTTATGAGATATGCCGGCATCATCATGAGCGCTGGGATGGACGCGGTTATCCGGATGGTATAGCCGGTGAAGCCATTCCGATATGGTCGCAGGTCGTGGCTCTGGCGGATGTATATGACGCGTTGGTGTCTGAGCGTACCTACAAAAAAGCTTTTTCGCACGAAAAGGCTATGGAAATGATTATCGGCGGGGAATGCGGCCAATTTAACCCGGATTTACTGGCTGCGTTTTTAGAGGTTGGCGAAACGCTTCGGGATCTGTACACAAAGATATCCGCTAATGTACCCGCGCCTGTCGCGCCTCTTCCCATGGCGCCTCCTAAGGTGGATGAAAACCAACAGCGTATCATGAGGCTTTTAGAAATAGAACGCGCGAAGTTTCATATCATCTCTCAAACCTCAGGCGATGTCGTTTTTGAATACGATGTGGAGGAAGACAAGGTCATTCTGTCTGATAATGTCAGTTATCTTTATGAATGGCCGATCGAACATGTCGGTTTAATAAAAGGAGATAACGCTTCCTCCGTCATCCATCAAAAAGACGGTGATGTCTTTAATCAAATCCTCGAAGAAATTACCAACAACAGAAATGAAACCGTCCGAAAAACGCTTCGTATTAAAACGCGCAGTGCCCAGTATCAATGGTTTGAACTGGTGGCGCGAGGCTACTTTAACGAAGACGGCGGCCAACCCGTGCTGACGGATGTCATTGGCAAGCTTGTAAACATCCACGAACTGAAGACAGATGTTGCGCAATGGAAAACGGATGTACAACGCGATTCGCTGACAGGCCTGTCTAACTATGCGTCATTCCGAAAACAGGTGAATAACGCGCTGGAAACGAATCCGGAAGGCGACGGCACCTTGTTTTATCTGGATGTCGATGACCTTAAATACATTAATACGGCTTACGGCCATCAAACCGGTGATAAGATACTGCGCTGCATAGCCGATCAGCTGAAAGTGGTATTCCGTGCCTCCGATATCGTCGGGCGTACCGGCGGAGACGAGTTCATGGTATTCCTTTCAGGGACGATAAGCGCGGATATGCTGCGCAGCAAAGCGGAACAACTCTGCAGCGCCTTGTCATCGGCTTGCTTGGATTTAAACATTCCGGGCAACCATTTTACAGGATGCATCGGCATCGCCCGTTACCCCTATGACGCAATGGATTATCAAACGCTTACCCGTCAAGCCGGAGAGGCGCTCTTCCGCGCGAAGGCGAAAGGTAAAAACCAATACGCTTTTTTTAGTGAAGACCTAAGTTAAGCATACAAAAAGCACTTTAGTCCGTTAATTTTACTTATACTATTTAAATGAATATGCGATGCAGGTGATTATGCCTTGCTTGCTTGTTCGGATTCCGGTTTTGGGCTTGACCTGCGGCGGTTACGAGAAAAGCCAAGCGGGGATTCCGGGGTTGGCTGTTTAATATTGTTTTTCTTTACCTCTTCATCCGGGTTGCCATCCGTTTCGGGCGTAGGCTTCTTTTCTCCATCGCCGGTTAACGGTTTAGGTGCGGTTGTCTCCGAATCGGGCTTGACGCTTTGAGCGGGTGGAACCACACCCTCGGTTTTACGGGATAAAGCGGATGCGAATGCGTCTTCATTCAGTGTGCCCAGCGCGTCGTCGTCTTCTTCTTTATCATCTTGCTCTTCCGCTGAATCGCGAAGGAGCATCTCTGCTTTTTTGTCCTGCTCACGCGGGGAATGTTCTAATGAATAATCGCGTCGTCCTGCTCTTTCCAGATGATCATATGCCTTGGAAGACTGACGGCGCAGATGCATACGGCGAACAGATGCCGTCAGGAACAGCGCGACAGCGATAATGGTTAAACCTGAGAATAGATAGGCGCCGATTTGCAATGCCGACTGCAGTGTGTTTATTTCTGCCGGTATTTCTACTTTTGTGGGCACTTCCTCTTGCTTTAGTGTGGGGATGGGGGGTGTAGGTACCTCGGTGGGCAAGGGCGTCGGCCGCGAGAAAGTGATGGGGATTATTTCACTGGAAAACGCGACGGTGTTGTTCAGTTGATCTTTTGTTGTTGCCGTGAATTGAAACTGACCGGCTTGCGTGGCGGAGACAAGGCGTGAAAACGTCATTTCCTCTCCGGCTTTCAATTCCGCGAATGAATGGACAAGCGTGGTACCGCATGTAACCTTCACATCCTTCGCGTCTACCTCTCCGGCGTTTTTAACCGACACCCTAAAGGTGAGGACACCCGGCTCAGAATAAATAACTTGACTGGAAGCCGAAGCGGTCACGACCAAATCCATTTGTTTACTGGGATCCACCGCCGCCACGCTGACTTTATTGGACGTGAATGAAACAGCGTTTCCGGTGCTGTCCATAGCCTCAACGGTAAAAGCGAACGATTGATTTTCGCGCATGGTGACTTCTTTTTCAAGCGTTAAGGTTTGCTTGGCCGCGACTTGCTGATTGATGAATATCTCCCCTAAAAGCGCATCGCTGACCCTGATATTTTGATAATCCACGTTTCCCGTGTTGGATAAGGTTAACTTTAGCTTAACGGTGTTGTCAATCATAGCGCTTGTCGCGCTTGATTCAAGTTTTCCCGATAAACTCGGCGAACCAAACTGGATTGTGGCAGCATCTTCTTTGTAGGTGTATGTCTTACTGTTTCCGGGCACTTTGTAAGTGATGGTCGCCTCGCTGGTTAAATCCTTCTCGCCCATTGTTACTTGAAACTCCGCGCGGCCGATTTGCCCCGGTTCCAGTTTGGCGATGGAATATGATTTGGTTGAAATGGTACGGTGTTCCGTTATCTTGATGCTCTCAATGGCTAGCTCCCCATTGTTTTCGATGTCGTATGTAATGGTTACCGGCTGACCCTTTGCCGCCATGTTAGCACTGAGACTGCGCTTAACGATGATTTCCGGATCCGGAACACTGCGGCGGATCGTGACGCTTTGCGATATGGAACGGGTAACCTTTTCTCCTTCATCGGTAAAAGCCGGGTACTTTAAGGAGTATGTCAGCTT
>WRFT01000160.1 GCA_009776385.1 Clostridia bacterium | reverse complement strand
ATGCCGCAAGAGTTCTAAAAACATTAAGGCGCGTTCCGGGTTTTTAGCGGAGGCAGGCACGGCCATACCGTCCTGCATCGCTGCAGTTTTAAACGCGTAAGGCCTGCCGAAATAAAACTGCGCTGCATACTCCGGATGCACCAGCCAAGTGCTTTTCCATGAGTCCTGATTGTGCAGCCGCGAAGCCGCCTTACCGTCGCGGAACTTATACTCTTCTTTATCGGATAATACCGTCCGGGACCAATAACCTTTGTCACACCACTCTTTCATTTTGTAAAAGTGGTCTTCCAAACCCGGCAGGTCGTAAAAATTAATGATGGAGGGCGCGTCGGCGCTCATGTCAATGTAGAACGGGTGCTCAATGAGATACAGGTTCTGCGAGTAGGCATAAAAACTGTCCAGCGCGTCCGAGGTAGCAATAAAATCACCGGGCGCGATATCGGGGTTGTTGCGCTTCACCTGCTCCATGAACAAGCCGTAATCGTCAATGCCGTTGATACCGGTCATACCGTATTGCTTCATCAAATCGCCTCGTACGATATAACCCATCATGTCAATTTGATAAAAGGATGCGGGCACGGCGTATAAATGGCCGCCCGTAATGGTTTGCTTCATAAAACCGGGGGAGATATCCGCGTAGGTCTTCGGCGCGTAAACGGGCAGCAGATCCTCCAGCGGGAGGAACGCGCCTTTCGCGGCCTCGCTGTAATAGTTGGTCCAGGTTGAGGCGTAAATGAGATCCACCGGCTCGCCGGAGGCTAAGATCCGCGCGTACTTAATGCCAAAATCACCCCAGCCGACCCAGTTTACTGTCAGGGTAGCGTTTAAGTCCGCGTTCAGCTTCGCGTTAAGCTGCGCCAGCACCGCATCATAGTCCCGCGCCGGGCTGCCGATGAGGTACATCACCAAGTCCACAGGCGGTAAAGCATCCGGCACCAGCGCACGCGCCGGAGTGACCGAGCTAAGTGAAAACAGCAGCGCCAGCGTCAGAACCAGAATCTTTTTCACGAAAAGGGCCTCCCTATGTATAGTATGGTATACTATTGGCTGAAGCATATCACCGTTCTTTTTTCCTGTCCATAGCTTTTTCCGGCAAGACCAAGGACTTGGCTTATCGGGTTCATGAGGTTGTATCGCGGGCGGATGCTTTATAGTATACTATTGTACAAACAATACGGACATCGTCCATAGGCGGGAGGTGCGGGCGCTATGAGCAAGCTGCTGCTGGTTGATGACGAATCGGTCACGCGACGGGGCCTCTTACGCAGCGTACCGTGGGCGGCGCTTGGTGTTTCAGAAATTAGGGAGGCGCGGGATGGTGTAGAGGCATTGCGTTTAACGCGTCAGTTTCGGCCCGATATCGTGGTGACGGATGTTCGTATGCCCAGGCTCAACGGCATAGATCTGGCAATAGAAATTCGAAAACGGCTGCCCGCCGTGAAACTAATCTTCATTAGCGGTTATTCAGATAAGGAGTACCTAAGGTCGGCTATCCGGCTGGGTGCGGTTGACTATGTGGAAAAACCAATCAACTTGGAAGAGTTTACCCAAGCCATTCGTCAAGCCGCCGGGCAGACAGCGGCCGATGTACCCGAAGAATTGGCCCCAAGCGGACAGCCTGTCAACCGTAAGATAGCCTTGGCGCTGAAGCTGATTGAAGAACAATATATGGATTCCGGCTTAAATGTTACCGCGCTGGCCGATCAAGTGCGCCTTACCCAGCCCTATCTGTCGGTGCTGTTTAAAAAGACGATGGGCCGTTCCGTCAGCGAGTATTTATTGGCATTGCGTATCGAAAAATCAAAACTCCTGTTGGTGGAGGAGGATATCCGGGTGGGCGAGGTCGCACATCGGGTAGGGTATAATGACGCAAACGCTTATGCCAAGGCATTTAAGCGGATAATGGGCCTATCGCCCGCTAAGTTCCGCCAGCGATACCAGCGATGAGCGGGCGTCGGCGTTTATTGGGCGGGGCGAACATCCGTGTGAAGCTGCTCACTACTTACTTTGTATTAATATTTGTTCCCCTCGGGCTGTTGACGCTGATTTTGCAAAACAGCGTGGTGGAAATGTCTTCGGAACAGTTAAAGCGTTCCGCCGGGCAGTCCTTCCAGCAGGCACATTCCTATCTCAGTTACAAACTGTCCCAGATGATTACCATCTCGGATACCATTTACTTTAATACCGATGTACAGGATATGCTGGTCAAGCCCCAGGCGGATTACATGGGCGACGTGTATCAGCAGACCATTGACATGCAAAAGCTGGATGTTTTTTTAAACAACTTTAAAAGTGATGATTTATTCCGAGCCTGTCTTTATGTACCCTCCTGGTTCATATACGCCAACCAAGGCATCTACATGGATAATCATGACGCGTTGATGCGCACGGAGACCTACGATGCGCTCATCGCTACCCGGGACAAGGTGTTGTGGGTACCCAACGAGTGGTTACCTAATGAACAGGCATCCTCTCAGCCGCCGCTGGATGTGATATCGCTATACCGGCGGGTGCGTAACCGCAACCAAATCAGTGAGATAATCGGCGTCATCCGGTTAAGCATCCGTCAAAGCAGCGTGGATTTCATCATGTCCAATGCCGATATCTCTAAAAATGGCGTGGTGTTCCTCCAAAACCATAGCGGGCAGTTGGTAAGCCGCTCGAGTCAGGTCAATCTGGATCGATTCATGGCCGAGCCGCGGGAGCAAGCGGTTGCACTGGATGCGCAGTGGTACACCACCCGGGCGGGAACGGAACGCTACTTGTTAATGGAACGCCCCGTAAGCGGAACCGACTGGACGATGACATGTGTCATACCTTATAGTGAACTGATAGCCCAAAGTCAAAGCATTCTGCTGCTGATGGTGGTGCTGGCGGGAAGCATCGGCGCGGCGGTCTATCTGGTATCCTATTTGGCGTCCCGCTCCAGCATGCGCCGCATACGGGGGTTAACCGAGCAAATGCGCCGCGTACACAGCGGCGTACAACCGGCACAGGTCATAGATCCCCAACCGATGCGGGGGCGCGACGAGTTGGATCAAATGACCGATACCTTTCACTTCGTGCTAAAGCGTATCGACAGGCTGGCCGAAGAGCAGTATCAGCACGGCAAAGAAATTAAAAGCGCGGAGCTGCGGGCGCTGCAGGCACAAATCAACCCCCACTTTTTATACAACACCTTGGATTTAATTAACTGGAAAGCTTCCGAGCATGGCGCGATGGAAATCGTGCCCATCGTTCAGGCATTGGCGCAGTTCTATAAACTCAGTTTGGGGCGGGGGTCCGATATCGTTCCGCTGCGATATGAGTTAGATCATATTCGCGCTTATGTACATATTCAAAACCAGCGTTTCGATCAAGGCATTCGGTTAATCGTGCAGGTGGAAGATCATTTCCTGGAGTATAGGGTGCCTAAAATTATCTTACAGCCGTTGGTGGAAAACGCGATCCTGCATGGCATTATGTGCAAGGACGATGCCCGGGGCAATATCCTTGTAAGTGCCAGGTTACACGATGGGCGTTTAATTTTAAGCGTAGCCGACGACGGGGTGGGCATGGATGAGGCTGCCTCGCAGCGCTTGTTGTCCAATCAAGACAGCCCCGAAAGCGGATACGGCATTTATAATATCGATCACCGGCTCAAACTGTGTTACGGCCCGGGGTATGGGCTGCACTTCCGTTTCCCGAAGGAAGGCGGCGTGGTCGCGGAACTGCATATGCCGCCCGAGAAGCCGGAGGCGTGACATGCTTATTTTAACATGTAAAATGATGATAGAATATGCATTTAAAATGACGCAGGATGATTCTGAAGATAGCAGCGCTATGCTTCCTTGACGGTAATGACCGCTTGAGCGGGAGCCAAGCCCTCGGCGCAGGCTGTAAGGGTGATGCGGCCAGCTTCACCGTTGCTGCGTACAACAGCCATGGCAAGGCCTTGATGGGCACTGCGTTTGTTGCCGACATAGGGCTCCTCTGAGATCGGATCACCATTTCCCAGGGCCAGCAGGGAACCCGGGCCGTATACGGTAAAGAACAATTCGTTGGTTGCGTAAGGTACCGGGTTGCCGTCTTCATCCACAACCTCGGCCTTGATATAAGCGAGTTCACCGAAGGAAGGGTTTAGCAGGTTTTCTTCAGCCGTAAGGCGCAGCGCGGCGGGCGCCTTCACCGTGGCAAGGATGGTTTCGGATTGTGCCCTGCCTCCAACATAGCCGACCGCCTTGAGTGTTCCGGGCGCATATGTCAGCGCATAGGACGCCAGATAGCGGGCCGCCTTGCCGCAGGGCTTTCTTCCCAAGGATTGTTCGTTAAGAAAAAGTTCAACTTCATCCTCGGCGCAGTACACATCAGCAAGAACGGGTTTTCCTTCAAAACCGTTCCACGACCATGAGGAAACCACATCCGGCCAGCCCCATGCCTTCATAAACACCGCTTTACCGTAGTGCTCCGGTTTGTGCACGGCGATGTAGGGCGCTTTTGCCCTTCCCCACACACAATCGCGGTAATAGGACCGGGGGCGTTTAAAGCCGCAGATATCGATGTCGCCGCAATAAGCCTGATGCCATGGCTAATCGCCGCAGAAGGAAGATTCTT
>WRFT01000159.1 GCA_009776385.1 Clostridia bacterium | reverse complement strand
TCAACCTTCAAACGGGGGATGAGCTGCCGGCGGGTTCCCTGCTGATGATTTTATCGCCCGTCGGTGATCTATGGGAATCGGAGCTGCTGCTGCTTAACGCATTTGCCGCCGACGGCGGCGCGTTCTTCATCACGTCCGATCCGGCCGACCCGATAGAGTCCATGCCCAACTTCGCGTCATTATTGCGTTTATACGGGTTTATCCCTATTCCGGGCATGGCCGTGGCGTCCGCGGAAGAAAAGGGGACCTATTATGACGCTTATCCTTATATCCTCATTCCGGAACTGCTTCCCATGGCGATGACCGCGCCGCTCATTTTAAGCGATCAAAACGAGTTGTGGCTTCTGACGCCCCGCGCCTTTGAAATGCCTGAGGTATCGGATGTAAACATACAGTCGGAAGCGGTGGCGGTGACCGGCGCGCAGTCTTATATAGCCGCCATAGATCGTTATCCGCTGGAAAAGCATATAGGCGACAGGGGAGGCCCCTTCGCGCTGGCGCTTTTATCCGCGCGCATGATGGAATCGACATACCTATCCCGCGCGTTCATCATCGGAAACTCAACGCTTTTAACCGATCCGGATTTGTTTGCCGTCACGGATTGCGGAGCCTTTCTGTTAACCGTCGCGCAATATCTTCTGGATCAATCGGAGCTGCTGCTTCCCATCGATTCAAGGCCCTTTATTCGGCCCGGCCTGTCCGCCGAGTCTGTCGGAACGGGAACGGTAATCATCATAGCGTTACCCGCGTTGGTGGCTGCCGCGGCGATAGCCCGGCTTATGAAACGGCGCGGTGAATGATCAAAGCGGAAGGGAGGGACACCGTTTCGTGCAAGCGCCCCCTAAAAGAAAAATGAAGCCCGGCCGTTCCCGTATGATCATTCTCATACCGGTACTGTTGTTTTTCTTGGCGGCTGCCGCTTTCGGGCTTTATTTAGCCAAACGGGAGCAAGCCGTTCCCTACCGTTCAGAGGTGATAACGCTGCCGCGTGTCCTCAAAGAATCGGACCCCGCCGATATCATCAAGATAGACGTAAAACTTATAGACTTGGAGGACTATACCTTAACGAATCGGGACGGTTTCCTCTACTTAGATGGCGCGGCGGAACCGGCCAATGCGTACATGGCGTCGGCCATCTTCGATAGTCTCATGCCTCTGTACGCGTCCGATACGCTTTCGGAACAACCTCATGAGTACATGGATTATTTGGACGATTTTGGGCTGGCGGAACCGTCCGTCAGGCTGGATATAACCTACGCGGGCGGCGAGGAACTTACCGTATCCATAGGCGCGGTATCTCCCGAATGCACGCAGCGGTACATGCTGGTTTCCGGCGATGAACGGCTTTACTTATGTTACGCGCAGTTCCCTAACGCGTTTGAATATGATTATCGTCTGCTAAGCATGCCCGATCAACCCGCGTTGTTTGTACCGGACAGAATTGACCGTATCGCCGTTTATGACAGTATGGGCGGCTTGTCGTTTGAGTTTAGGGTTGACGCGTCCCCTGAAGCGCGGGAAGAAGGCCCCCCGGAAGATAAGTTCCGCCTGACATGGCCCGTCTCATATCCGGTAAGCGCCGAGGCGTTCAAGCCCATTCTCACCGCGCTCAGCAGTTTTGTGCTCGGCCCGCGCTACGCTCAAGATACGCCCGACAACCGCGCCGTTTACGGACTGGATAAGCCCGAGTACCGCCTCGCGGTGCATCAGGCGGCCGGATCCGGCAGCGTGCTTAACGCGGACGGCATGTTCACATTACAGTCCTTCGCACAGACGGAACATGTTTTTGATATAAGCCGCGCCAAGGACGAGTTCACCAGGTTCACGGCTTCCGACGGGTATATATCTGTAATAAACGGTTTCCAGCTAAGCTTTGTGTATCATCTGGACCCTCTGTCCATGCTGACGCGTAATCCGTTTGACATTCCGTTGGAGCGCGTTTTGTCTTTCCGATCCGGCGGCGACCGGTATGATTTTTACCGAACCCTGTGGACGGAATCAGACCGGGCGGCTCCGGATGGTTCGGACGAAGAGGAACGCTATCATATCCGTATGCTTGTCAATGGCAGTGACGGGGACTACAACCAGTTTAAAGACCGTTACGCATCCCTGCAAAAAATCACCGTGTCCGGGCGGCTGCCGGAAGGTTTTTTAGTTGAAGGGGCGCCGCATACCATCTTTGAGGTTACCACGGCGGACGGTACGCGGGAGATAAGCCTGGCGGAGTATGATATGCTGCATGACGCTGTCGGCATAGACGGTGTTTATTTGTTCTATCTGGTCAAGGGCAGTCTTGCGTTTTGATGAGCCGTCGGATAGAATAAAACGCGAAAGGGTGTTCTTTATAGTATGGAGGGAGGCCGTCTCATGATGGATATGGAAACAAGGCTTCGCATGTTGGCATGTCCCGCTGCCGCGTCGGATATGGTACTGGATACGGATGCCTATAACGAGATTGATGACCAGTTCGCGATTGCTTATGCCTTAAAAGCGGTAGGCAGGGTCAACGCGCGCGCCTTTTATGCCGCGCCCTTTACCAACAGCCGTTCGGACGGGCCCGCAGACGGTATGGAAAAAAGTTACCATGAAATAGAAAAACTGCTGCGGCTCGCGCGCGAGGAAAGGCCCGTCTTCAAGGGGTCGGGCCGATACCTTGCCGATGAAACACGGCCTGTCGACTCCCCAGCGGCCCGCGATTTAGCCGAAAGGGCCATGCGCTACCGTCCGGAAGCGCCCCTGTACGTTGTGTCTATCGGCGCCATAACCAATATCGCCTCCGCGCTTTTACTCAACCCGTCGATTGCCGATAAAATCGTCGTGGTATGGCTGGGCGGAAATGCGGTACATTGGCATGATAACCATGAGTTTAATTGCAGCCAGGATGTCGCGGCCGCGCGGGTTGTTTTTAGCTCCGGCGCGCCTCTGGTTCTCCTTCCCTGTATGGGCGTGGTCAGCGCGTTTACCACGACGGGGCCGGAACTCAATCACTGGCTGTCCGGAAATAACGCGTTATGCGATTATTTGGTATCTCAAACGGTATCGGAAGCGAACACCTATGCCGCCGGACGCGTTTGGAGCCGCGTCATTTGGGATGTAACGGCCGTGGCATGGCTTTTAAACCAACAGGATGTTTTCCTAAAGCATAGGCTCATCCCGACACCCATTCCCGAGTACGATCATCACTATGCCTTTAACCCCGAAAGGCCGCTCTGCAGGTATGTCTGCCATGTGCATAGGGACGCCCTGCTGCAGGACTTGTTTACCACCCTGTCGTCATAATATGGCCGATCATCAAATACCCTCCGCCGTTAGCGGAGATAACTGCTTGGAAGCCCATTCTCCATCGGGTGTCGCGGCTGCCGCTCACATTCACCCCGATGATACCGTGGCCGTCGCGCTCCGCGCCCTTGCCCGCGGGGAGAAAGTCTTGGGCGTGACGCTTCGGCAAGATATACCCGCGGGGCATAAGTTTGCCATAAAGGATAATGTTGCCGGCGAGGAAGTTATTAAGTTTGCCTTACCCATCGGCCGTGCGCTGTCTCCCATTAAAAAAGGCGAATGGGTTCATACCCATAATGTAGGCTCTCAGCTGGACGGCATTCATTCTTACGCCTATCATCCGCGGACAGCGCCGCGAACAGCCATCCCTCTCGAGAGGCGTACCTTCATGGGTTTTTTACGGGAGGACGGGCGCGCGGGCATACGTAATGAGCTTTGGATTCTGCCGACAGTGGCATGTGTAAATGGTTTGGCAGCGCGCCTGGCCCGTGAAATCGGCGGGCAGGTACCCGGCGGCGCGGCTGCCTTTACGCATCCCTACGGCTGTTCGCAAACGGGCGCGGACTTAGATAGAACGCGCGATATGCTTATCCGCATGGCATGCCACCCCAATGCGGGCGGCGTGCTGGTACTGGGCCTGGGCTGCGAAAACAACCTGCTGTGCGGCTTTCAAGCGGCGCTGGGCAATCGCGGAGGCGCCCGCGTGAAATACCTCAACACGCAATCCGTTGGCAATGAAACGCAGGCCGGCTTGTCGCTTTTATCGGAACTCGCTTCGGTGATGGCAGGGGACATGCGCGTCCCCCTTCCGCTGGATAAACTGGTGGTGGGGCTCAAATGCGGCGGCAGCGACGGATACTCAGGCATTACGGCCAACCCGCTGCTGGGCGCCTTCACCGATAGGCTCTTGGCATCCGGCGGGTCGGCGGTGCTAACAGAAGTCCCGGAAATGTTTGGGGCCGAAACCGTCTTGCTAAACCGGGCGAACAACAAGGAAACCTATCGGAAAGTGCTTCATATGATCAACCACTATAAACGTTACTTAAAAAGGCAGGGGCAGTCGCTGGACGGTAATCCCTCGCCCGGCAACAAGGAAGGGGGGCTGACGACTTTAGAAGAAAAATCATTGGGATGTGTTCAAAAAAGCGGCAGCGGGCCGATTGTCGATGCCCTGCCTTACGCGGATACCGTGTCGCGCAAAGGGTTAAGCCTTCTGTACGGCCCGGGCAACGATCTGTGCGCCGTCACCGCGCTGGCGGCCGCGGGCTGTCAAATGATTCTGTTTACCACCGGGCGCGGCACGCCGTTAGGCTCGCCCGTGCCCGTTGTAAAGGTATCGGCTTCAACGGAGTTGGC
>WRFT01000158.1 GCA_009776385.1 Clostridia bacterium | reverse complement strand
GCACAAGTGCCCACAGCGACGGCGTGTTGACAATGAACTCCGCTATCACGGTGTCCAGTATGTTGTCGATCAGGTTGCGCAAAAACTGCCTCGGGAAAAGCCGCAGGGCCACGTTAATGAGATAGGAATAGTTCTCGTCTATGAGCTGGGGGATAATCTCATTGTAGAGCAGCCTGTCCGCGTCGTCGGCGTAGTTCTTGGTCATCATATCGGCCACCATGTCGCTTCCGTCATAAGCCGCGACGACGTTTATGACCTTGGACACGTCCCTCTTGTCCCTGTACAGGTCAAAGTAGGCGTTGGTCACTGTTCCGCCAAGGCTCACGGGCAGCAGCGTGACCTGCTTCGCGCCGGTCTGCTGTTTGACAAGCTGGATGTAATTGTGGAGGTTTTCCGCCTGTTCATAAGTATTTGAAAAAGCGGGGAAATTAAACTGATAAATATTTTCCTCACCGTAGTCCTGAATATAATCCCTGATGGGAAGCATACGGTAGAAGTAGTCCTTGTCATCTTTCGCGTATTTCTCGTTTCCGTTTCTTCCCCGCCTTCGTCCCGCCCCGTCCACACCCGTGTGAACGTCATTGCGGGCGTGAACGTGGCAATCCGGTCCTGTGTCCAGTTACTGACCACTGATTACTGATCACAAGCCATTATCTACCTCTTTCGCGTATTTCGTGGTTAACTCGTCCCCTCCCCGTCTTCGCGAGCGAAGCGTGGCGATTCAGGGTTCCCTACCTTGCCATAATAATCTGCATAAAAACGTAATAATAAATGTTGATATTTGAATCGCCACGCCGTTCACACGGCTCGCGAAGACGTAAATGCTGGCCGAAGACGTAAATGATGGTGTTGTTATCTATCTCATTAACGCATTGCCCTCGGCACGTCTTCGCGAGTCACCGAAGGTGACGCGGCGATCCAGGGTTCCTTGCCTTGTCATAATAATCTGCATAAAAACATAATAATGAATGTTGCAATCTGGATCGCTTCACTCCGTTCGCGAAGACGGAAAGCATATGATTCACTTTTAATCAATGTGTACCCCTCAACACGTCTTCGCGAGCCGCCAATGGCGGCGTGGCGATCCAGGGTTCCTTACCTTGTCTTTATTATCTGCATAAAAACATAATAACGAATGTAGCAATCTGGATCGCTTCACTCCGTTCGCGAAGACGGAAAGCATATGATTCACTTTTAATCAATGTGTACCCCTCAACACGTCTTCGCGAGTCACCGAAGGTGACGCGGCGATCCAGCGTTCCTTACCTTGTCATAATAATCTGCATAAAAACGTAATAATGAATGTTGAAATCTGGATCACCACGCCGTTCATACGGCTCACGAAGACGTAAATGATGGCCGAAGACGTAAATGATGGTGCTGTTATCTATCTTATTAACGCATTGCCCTCGGCACGTCTTCGCGAGCCTTTAGCCGCGAGCATAAGCGTGGCGGGCTAGCGTGGCGATCCAGGGTTCCTCCTCGTCTTTTTTCGCGTATTTCGCGTATTTCGCGGTTTGTTCGTCCTTCCTGTTCTCCTTCGTGTTTATCGCGCTTTCGCGGTTAAATCGTTTCATTTCTCCGTCCTCTTTCGCGTATTTCGCGGTTGGCTCGTTCTTCCCCGTCATCACTACCCCTTACCCCCCTAAAAAGCGTACAAAATTTGTGTTTATTCCATATACGGCGTCCATAACACTTGATTTGTCAAGCGGCTGCGAATATAATCTTTCCCTACATCATCTCAAGCGCTTAAGGGGGGAGATAGTGAACGCGAAGCTGGCCAAGTACATGTTCAAACGGCTCGGAATGGCGCTGCTGACCATTTTTCTGGTCATCGTCATCACCTTTTTTACCATGCATGCCATACCCGCCAACCCCTTCAGCTCTTCAACGGGACGGGCGATATCCGAAGACATCTTAAAGGCGATGGAAGCCAAATATGGCTTCGATCAACCCGTGCATATACAGTTCGTCCGTTATTTAGGCGGCGTGCTCCGCTTCGATTTCGGCCCTTCCATCTCTGTGACGGGCAGCACCGTGTACGATCTCATCAAGGGCGGCATCAGCTACTCGGCGCGTATCGGCTTTAGCGGAGCGGCCATCGCCATTATACTGGGCATCTTTTTGGGCGTCATCGCCGCTTTGAACCGCGGGCGTTGGATAGATAAAACCGTGCAGGTCATCACCACCGCCCTGGTGTCCATGCCCTCCTTCGTCATGGCGACACTGTTGCTGCTGGTCTTCGGCAAGTACCTGCGTTGGTTTAATACCATCGGCAGTCAGGCGGGCGGGCTGGTGCTGCCCACCGTCGCGTTAAGCCTGTATCCCATGGCGTACATCACCCGACTGGAGCGTTCCAGTATGCTGGATGTGCTGGGGCAGGATTATATTAGAACGGCGCGGGCCAAGGGCTTGCCGGAGTATAAAGTGGTCTTCAAGCACGCCTTAAAAAACGCCTTGTCGCCGGTCATCACCTATGCGGGTCCCATGATGGCGTACTTATTAACCGGCAGCATGGTGGTAGAAAGCATCTTTTTGGTGCCGGGCCTGGGGCAGCGGTTTATTAAAAGCATGTCGAGCTTCGATTATATGATGACCATGGGCGTTACCATCTTTTTGGCCATCATCATCGTACTGCTTAATTTCCTGTGCGATATACTCAATAAAGTCATGGATCCCAGAATTGATTTGGGCTGATCACCGGGCAGTTTTTAGTGTAGGAGCATACGGTAACTGCGGGTATCTTTTACGGTAAGGAAGGCGTGTCATGGAGGGTAAAAAAGAAAAGTTTAAAAATCCGTTAAGTCTGCAAATAGACCCCGATTTATTCGCCCCCGCCACCGATGAAGAAAAGGCCATGCAGGGTGTCGATAAAGAATCGGTCTCCTTCATGCGGGACGCGCTGCGCCGCCTCGCCGCCAACCGGCTGGCCATGGTATGCCTGTGCGTCATCGTACTCGTGTCACTCATCGCCTTCATCGTACCCTCTTTTTACCCCTATACCTACGAAAAAACAGACGTTCAGGGCGCTTTAATGCCGCCCTTTCAGTATTCCCCTAAGGAACAGGCTAAAATAGACAAGGGGCAAACGGTGTTTCCCCATATCATGGGTACCGATGAACTGGGGCGGGATTATGCCATCCGCGTCATATACGGCACGCGTATCTCTTTGCTGGTAGGTATCATCGCCGCGGTCATCGTGGTCATCATCGGCATCATCTACGGCTCCATTTCCGGTTTCTTCGGCGGCCGGGTCGATATGATCATGATGCGTATCGTCGATATCATCTATTCACTGCCGGATGTGCTCATTGTCATATTGCTGTCCGTGGCCATAAAAGACATTGTGCGTTCCTCCAACAGCATCATGGTCATGCGGCTGGGGGCGGGCATGATCAGCATCTTTTTAGTCTTCGGCCTCCTGTATTGGGTAGGCATGGCCAGGCAGGTGCGCGGGCAAATTCTCTCCATTAAAGAACAGGAATATGTGCTGGCGTCCCGTTCCATCGGCGCGTCACCCGCGCGTATCATCCGCAAACACATGATACCCAACTGCGTATCGGTCATCATCATCGTGGCGGCGCTCCAAATTCCCAACGCCATTTTTACGGAAAGCTTCCTATCCTTCTTGGGCCTGGGCGTGTCCATGCCCATGCCTTCATTGGGTTCCCTGGCGTCCGACGCGCGTACCAGCATGCAGTCCCGGCCGTATCTGTTGGTTTTCCCCGCGCTGTCCATCTTCTTAATCGTCTTGTCCTTCAACCTGCTGGGCAGCGGGCTGCGGGACGCCTTTGACCCCAAACTGCGCGCCTAGAAACAGTAAAGAAAGGAAAAGCCCATGCACTTACTGGAAGTTACGGATTTACGCACCACGTTCTTTACGCCCGCCGGCGATATCAAAGCCGTCGACGGCGTAACCTTCAGCCTGGATAAAGGGCGTGTGTTGGGCATCGTGGGTGAATCCGGAAGCGGTAAAAGTGTTACCGCCTATTCCATACTGCAAATATTAACGCATCCCGGCCGCATCGTCGGCGGCAGCGTCAAGCTGGCGGGCAAAGAACTGGTAGGCGCGCCGGATGCGGCCATGCGCGCCATACGGGGCAATAAAATATCCATCATCTTCCAAGACCCCATGACCAGCCTCACGCCGGTGTTTACCATCGGCAACCAGTTGATGGAGGCCATCATGCTGCATACCACGCGCAATAAGCGGCAAGCGCGGGAGCGTGCCATTGAGATGCTGGAAATGGTGGGCATCAACGAACCGGAAAAACGCATCAACCAGTATTCGTTTGAATTAAGCGGCGGCATGCGCCAGCGGGTCATGATTGCCATCGCGCTGGCCTGTGAACCGGATATCCTCATTGCCGACGAGCCGACCACCGCGCTGGATGTCACCATACAGGCGCAAATACTGGAGCTGATGGGCGATCTGCAAAAGAAGCTGGGTATGGCCATCATTTTAATCACCCACGATTTGGGCGTCATCGCCGGCATGTGCGATGAGGTCATTGTCATGTACGCCGGCAAGGTGGCCGAACGCGGCACGGCCGATGAAATATTTTATAATCCGCGCCACGAGTACACCAAGGGCCTGCTGCGTTCCATCCCCAACATAGAAGATGAAACGTCGGGCCGGTTGGTTCCCAT
>WRFT01000157.1 GCA_009776385.1 Clostridia bacterium | reverse complement strand
GCGGCGCGGCAATCCAGGGTTCCTTCCCATCATACCAATAAGTATTAACAAGTGTCATAAACTGGATCGCTTCACTCCGTTCGCGAAGACGCAGCCAAGATGTCTATAAATCTCATCAATGTGTTATCCCGAGCACTTACCCCTAACCACTCCCTTCCCCGTCCTTTTTCGCGCCTTTCGCGTATTTCGCGGTTTTATCATCCTCCCCGTCTTTGCGAGCCGCTGAAGGCGGCGCGGCAATCCGGGGTTCCTTCCTCGTCCTTTTCGCGCCTTTCGCGTATTTCGCGGTTTAATCGTCCTCCCCGTCTTTGCGAGCCGCTGAAGGCGGCGCGGCAATCCAGCGTCCTTCCTCATTGTCATCGCTAGAAACATACGGTTTTACTGCGTTTTATTGTGATAATCCGTACCCTTCAAGTTGACAAAAAGGGGCTGACCACTTATTATAAATACAGTTATTTGGGTTACTGTTCAGTTGGTTTGCTCCGCGCGCAAACATAGCATATCCGTGGGAACCGCAGTATAAAAAGGGGAAAAACTGCCCGGTCAAGATGCTTTCAATATACATGCGCCGGTTCTAAACCTACCTGACAGAAAACCCGAAAAGCCACTTATTTTATTAAAGGAGGCTATCCTTATGAAGAAAACCCTGGTTCTGTTAACAGCCTTGCTCGCTCTTTTGGTGATGCTGGCCCCTCATGCTTTGGCAGCCCCCGCGTCCGCTGACGTCATAGGTACATGGTATTTAAATGAAATGAATATGGGTGGCGCACCCCTCAACCCATCGGACTTCGGCATGGAGATGACCTTAATACTCAACGAAGACAATACGGCGGTTATGCAAATGACCGATGAAGAGGATGAGGTTGGAACATGGGAAATAGCTGACGGCCAAATTGTTTTAGCGCAAGATGAGGGAGAGACAATCGTATTTTCGTTTATTGACGGCAACCTTGTCGTAGAGAAAGAAGGTATGGCGATGATACTCGGAAGGGAAAAAGCGGAAAAAGAGGCATTTGAAATCGCTCCCGTCCGCACTGATGCTGCCCTGGCGGATTTTGCCGGTCAATGGAACCTCCACATCATGGAAGCAAATGGTCAAATGGTTCCCGCGGCGGCCGCGGCGGCTTTCGGATTTGATATATCACTTGCCATTGACGGAAACGATGTCGTTATGGTTATGTTTGGCATGGAACAGGCAATGGAAGGCGATGTATCGGAGGGTGTTTTAGTAGCCACTATCGAGGATGAAGGCGAAACGGTTTTCATATCTTTTTACCTTCATGAAGATGATATCCTAAGCTGCAATCTCGATGAAGATACCCTACTGTACTTTATAAAAGCGGAATAAAAATCGCGGCTGTATCCTGATGTGCCTCGCATAAGAAGCACCATCATAACATCAGGCATGTAACACCGTAACATTAATCGGCGCGGGCTTTTGATAAGTCTGCGCCGTTCTTCAATAACATACATGGCATGTTGGAACTTTTTTCTGATAGGGCCGTCTGTTCAGGTAAGATACATAAAGGAGGGATTCTATGCGCCGCCGGTTATTATTTATATCCTTATCCATTGCCGTTTTGCTTATGCCTTGGCATGCACTTGCCGCAGGTACGCCTCCGGATATATCCGGCAATGCCGCGGATCCGGACAACTTACTCTATGGCACATGGTATGCTATGGATGAGGGGGTTCATGGTCATGCGGAACATTTTTGGGTCTTTACAGAGGATAGCCGTTTCATCCGTTACATAGCCGGGATGGAACCGCCCATGGGCGGCGGGGAGATAGAAGGTTCCGTCAGCGAGTATCTGGCACACGGAATGTATCGTGAAAACGGCATGACAATTGAGTGTTACGACATTCAAGCCGATTCCTTTTTCGCATGGGGAAACGAACGGAAGTATTTTCAGGAAAGAGACCCCGCGCTTATCGCCGGAATGTTAACGGATACGCCCCTGCTAAACAGTGTGGAGGCCGATGGTTATTCTATGGATTTTTCATTTCATGGCAGCATGGTTTTACGCCTTATCATCAACTCCGGCGATTCCGACGAGTTATTTGATATGGATTTCCGGTATATTGATACGGCTGTAGCAACGCCTCCTTTCATCGAAAGAGCAGGAGATTCAACCAATACCGTGCGTCTGTCTGCAGAAAATTCAAATCAACTCCGGGTAGGCGATTCATGCGTTTTTTATGATGACGAAAAGCAGTCCATTCCCTATCGCTGGCGTTACTTGGTTTCCGATGAAAGCCTGATAGCCGTCTTAGAAGACGAGGTTATCGATACTTCCGGATGGTTCGTTATGCCCGGCGGCGACAGCGCATTCCGACAAATAGAGTTCACAGCCCTGTCCCCCGGGGAGTGTTACATAACACTGCGATACGGGCTGCATGGCGAAACAGACTGGAACGGGGAGTTTGATATCCAGTATCGGTATTACATCATCATTACGGAGTAAGCGCTTGTGTATAGAAAAAGAGGAGGCAGTTAGTATGTTCGGGAAACGATGGAAGGGTGTTATGGCGGGAATACTGGCGATGACGTTCATGTTGATACAGTTTGTCGGTATAACTGAAGCGGAAAAGATGGAGAACAGGGTATTTTCATATGTTGCAGGCCGCACCTTCACTTTTGCCAGCGGCGCCGGCGGGTGGTCAACACAGATTATTCTATCCGAAGACGGACGCTTTAGCGGGTATTTCCACGATTCGGATATGGGCGACATCGGCGAGGGGTACCCTGAGGGTACTTTGTATGAGTGTGTTTTCACCGGAGTATTTACTGAACCCGATATGACGGATCTATATACATACATGCTGCGTCTTGCCGCTTTAAATGTCGAAAGTGACACCGGCACGGAACACATAACGGATGGCGTAAAGGTTATTTACACCGACGCGTATGGGATAGCGGACGGCGATGTTTTCATGCTCTACTTGCCCGGAAGGACGACCGCGGAGTTGCCCGAAGGTTTTTTGGAATGGATTTGCCTGCCCAATGCCTGGGAAGAAGCGCCCGATGTGCTGCCGTTTTTTGGGTTGTACAACGTCAAGGAAGAAGTGGGGTTTTTCACGGAACCCGATGAGGGCGCGCTCTTTCATTACGACGATTTATCCGGGGCATGGCGTACATCGGAGGATAGCGAACTGATAATAACGCTGCTTCTTTATCCCGAAGACGCGTTCCGCTTGTACATATATGACCAAGAATCGGATGAGACCTCTATGCTGGAAGGAATCCGTTCTGTAGAAGGGAACTATATTGTTATTCCGGATGCCCGTTTAGGCGTGTTGGACACGGCGGGTAACTATACCCAGATGGCAGATGAACTGTTCATGCGGTTTAGATATACGCTGGAACTTGATTCTGTTCCGACACTCACGCTCTTTAACGATCAGGATGAAGCGATGATATTTTATCCTTTTGATCCGGACATTTAAGGAATATTACACGTCATTACCATCAGTGAAGAAATGCCCCGTTCGGATAAACCGGACCGGGCGTTTCTTTTTATGCATATTCTCCTTCCATCGGCGTTACGGATAAAAATAACGCCGTATAGGGGTGTTATGCGATTCATAAACCGTTTATAAATATAGAGGAATGAAAATATTTTTTTGTTTCTTAATTTCGTTATAAAAAGTTTTATGCAAAGAAAACAAAAACGGTACGCAACGCGTCTAATGGGTGTCAAATAGCTATTGACCGCAATGCGTAACCCCGATGAACCTATAGGAACCTTTATAAATCAGGTGAAAGGAGCGAGAGAATGACGGATGACATGTATATAAGCCAAGTGCTGGATATGCGCGAAACACTGTACCGAATCAGTTACGGCCTGTTGGCAAACGAGCAGGACAGGCATGACGCCGTGCAGGAATGTTTGTTGAAAGCATGGGAAAAACGCAAGACGCTCCGTGAGGCATCGTTTGTCAAAACATGGGTGACGCGCATATTAATCAACGAGTGTTATGCCATTGGACGAAAACGCCGCAGGATGCTGTACACGGACCGGATGATAAAGCAAGAGGATTATTTCGACATTCCGGCCGATGCCGACGCGGATGTTCATGACGCGCTGCTTAACTTGCCTGAAAAGTTACGGGTACCCATCATGCTGTACTACATGGAAGGTTACAAGATTAAAGAAATAGCCGGGATGCTGCGAATTCCGCAAGGCACTGTTTCCACGAGGCTGCGAATCGGCAGAGAAAAATTACGCATGATGCTCGCGGACGATGAGGAGGTGTTATGTCGTGCCTGATATGAAAAACGCGTTCGGACGTGCACCCGATTCCTTCAATGCCCTTGTCGAGGATACGCTTTACCGGTGTATGGAGGAAGAAAAGCCAATGATTAAAAAGCCATCTTTTGGGTTGGTTCTGGCTATCGCGCTGTTGCTGATTACCGTTACGGTTCTGGCCGCCATACTATCAAGCGGTAAAGATTTTATTAAAGAAGTTATGAGCCCCAAAGCCCTGGACAGCCAATCTCAATTCTTTACTGAAGCGGAAGTAGCGGAGATTCTGCGCGTCGCGGAGGAGAACGGCCTTTCTTTGTCACAAGAAGTTCAGGAACAGCTGCTTAAAAACGGGGGATACCCCAAGGAAGAACTGATGCGCCTTTATATGAAACTGGATTTAGGCTT
>WRFT01000156.1 GCA_009776385.1 Clostridia bacterium | reverse complement strand
TACCGGGTCAGGAGCCTCATTCCGGCCTCCGAGTATCATGTTGACGCTACGCAAGAATATGACGAATACGGTAATTTCATACGCGGAACGGTTGAGGAAAAGGCGGCGTTCAGCGCCAAATGGAAGCCTGTGGCGGACCGTTTTCTTGCCGAGAATCCGGATATCGTCGCATGGCTTGAACAGGACACGGGGGTGTATAGCAGTATCATATTTACGCGGCATGTTTACGGCATTCCCTCTGATAATGCGATTCCCCAGGAAAAAGCTATCCAAATCGCTAAAGAGGCCTACTTAAACAGCGGGGTCACGGGCACCAATTATTTAAACGGGGTAACCGTGGTTACGGAAGAAATGATTCGAGAGCGTTGTGAGTTTTATGCCTTCTACGATGTGACAAATGAGGACAACCCGCTTTGGAAAATCACCATTAACTACGCGTCCTGGCACAATGTTCTTCCGCTGGATAACGTGGAGGGTTACCATGTTGTGATGAATGCTTTTACAGGGCAAATCCTCAGCGAGTACACGTACTCGGGAAGCGGGCAGTACGAAGGGCCGCTCAACTCATTCCGTTACGCGGAGGAACTTTTATAAACCGCATGCGGGGCCGGCATGCCTCGTAAGTGTGGCAGCCCGGCGGATCATGGGCTTAGCCATACGCAGATAACGAAAAATAGCGGAAACACAACCTAAACGGAACCCTGTCATGGCGCGCCCGCGCCCATGAGCGGGGTTCCGTGGTTTTTCGCATATGCGATGCGTTTTTTTAATAGCGTTTAGGCGTCTATCTATGCAATAATTCGGGATGTTCATACGTTATTATCTGTGAAGCGCGCAACGCATTGTAAAGAGGAGCTTGTATATGAAAAAGCTGGTTACACTAACCTTAATACTGGCAATTTGGTTGGCTCACTGCACCGGGGCAGCCGCCGACGAGATTATATGGTTGCCTTATTACAACGGGGAAGCCTAACCGGTGTGACCATCCCTTCCGGTGTAACGAGTATCGGCTTTTTAGCTTTCGGAAGCGGTGGCTATTTTAGCAGGCGGCCAATTCGCCTGACCGTCACCGAAGGCAGTTATGCTGAAGAATACGCGAAAAAAAACCATCACCCGCATGTGTTCGCATCGGAGTAAACGGTGTTAGCACCGTAACGGTAAGAACCGGGGTTGTTTACATTCCATATAAAGTGAGGTTGAATAAAAAGGCATCGCCTTTTTATATTTAGTTTTCCTTATTGTCTATGCTTTTTAGTTATGTTACACTGCTTAATGAGATATGGCTGAGGCATGCAAAAATATGGCGTACTGTGTCACCTGCGTTAAGTACAGTGAGGACCGGTTACATCAAAATTGCAAGACAGGGTGCTCGTGCAGAAAATATACCATGATATAGATGAGGCAGTCAGGTATAGCGAATCCTACCCCACCAATTAACAGAATGGAGAGGTGTCTGACTTGAAAAGAAAGCTGGCTTGTTTTATCGTTTTGGCGCTGGCAGTATCTTTAGGGCTTGCCGCCGAGGACATTGCAAACTACGCGGATGCCGCGGATCGGGCCGAAAAACCGCCCGCGCTGCAAACATACAACATCAACGAGGAGGCCATCCCCTCCATCGACGCCATTGTGGGCTTTCGGGTGATAACCAACACGGAAGCGGGTTTCTCGTTCTCCCTGGGTGGTTCTTTTGTCAAGGTGCATTATCAGTCCGGCAGCGTATCGGCCGACTTGCAGGCATACACCGAAGCTTTAATCGATAAGGGCCGGGCCGCCATCATGCCGCAGGACGCTGATATCGGCGATACATTCCGGTTGGCTGCCGAATCCGCCGCGGACGGGAAACTGTTAGTGGTAACCTGTCAGTTTAATGAGGATACATACTCGATTCTGTCACATCAAATTAACGGAACGCTCCGGCGCTATACCGACGATGATAGTAAAAATGGGTGAAATTCTGCCAAACTAAAAGCAGCTGCAGCCGATGAGGAGGGTGTATCACGTACAAAACGTTATGCTTGGGAATAAACGGCAAGGAGGGGTAAACCGGATGCGCAAAAAGCTTTTATCAGTAACAGTAATGGGGGGGCTGCTCGCGGCTTTTCTGCTTCTTTTAATGGCTGTCGGTGCTGCCGAGGAGGTAAGGATAGACGCCACCGGGCAATGGAAGTATATATTGGAAGAGGACGGTGCGATAATCACGCATAGTCAGATAATTGCTCCCGGTAACCTGGTGTTTCCGAGTGAGTTGGACGGCTACCCCGTGATCGGCATTGGCAACAACCATTCCGTTTTTCTTATGGTAGATTGCCCAACCGCTATCACTCTCCCGGAGGGCGTGACAAGCATCGGTAAGTACGCATTTCTCGGGTGCACCAGAATAACAAGCGTTACACTGCCAAACAGCTTAACGAGCATTGGCGAAAGCGCTTTTCACAATTGTTATGGTTTAACAAGTATCATGCTGCCGGAAAACATGGTGAGTATTGGGGATAAAGCGTTTGCGGCGTGCACCGGCCTGACGGATATAACGCTGCCCGGCAGCCTGACAAGCATTGGAGACAGGGCCTTTAAGCAATGCGCCAGCCTCACAAGCATCATCATCCCCGATGGCGTAACAAGCATCGAAAGATATGCCTTTGAGGAATGCGCTGGCTTGACAAGCATCACATTACCGAAAGGCTTGACTGGTATTATTTCGGGTACTTTTAGCAATTGCACCGGCTTGACGGGTATGACCATCCCGGACGGCATAACAAGCATCGATTATCAGGCGTTTTACGGCTGTACCGGCTTGACAAGCATAAGTATTCCGGACAGCGTGACGCGCATCTCTACGGAGGCGTTTTATAAATGTGTGAGCCTAATCAACGTGACGCTTCCTAAAAACTTAGAGTACATTTCAACAGGGGTGTTCCGTGATAATGTGAAGCTCACCGGCGTAACGCTCCCTAACGGCATCAGATACATTGGTGATGCCGCGTTTAAAGGTTGTGAAAGCCTAACCGACGTGACGATTCCGGAAAGCGTCACCGAGATTGGCAAAAACGCGTTTGAAGGGTGTACCGGCTTGACCTCGCTCACCCTTCTCCCAAGCGTGACTAAAATCGGAGCGGACGCGTTTAAGGATTGTGTTAACCTTACCCTTGGGGTGTCGACGCCCGGCCACGCGCAATACGTGAGCGCCATAGGCATCCCGTATGTGGCGGTAGGCGTCTCCGAAAGCGACTTGAGTCCGTGGAAGTATGTTCTGGTGGACGGCGAAGCGGTTATCGAAGGCCGCACGGTCGCGCCGCGCAGCGATCTGTTTATTCCAAGCGAAATAGACGGCTATCCGGTGACGGGTATTGACGATGAGGCGTTCGATGGCTTTGACGCGGACAGTGTGTTCATCCCGGACAGCGTCAATCGAATCGGCAGTTATGCTTTCTTCGGGTTTTCATACTTGACCGAAGTCACCATCCCGGCCGGTGTGACAAGCATGGGATGGAACCCTTTCGCCAGATGCGCCTTAAAAAACATACGCGTGGCCTCCGCCAACCCGGTATACGCGGCCGTCAAAGGCGTGCTTTTTAACAAAGAGCAGAAGATTTTAGTAGCCTATCCCAATGATAAAAAAGGGAAATATACCGTACCCAAAGGAACGCTGCGCATCGGTGAAAGCGCGTTTGAATGGAGCGCCCATATTACCGGCTGTACCATCCCGGGCAGTGTGAAGGTCATCGGTGACCGTGCGTTTTACATGTGCCAGTATTTAGCTTCCGTAACCATCGCAAAAGGGGTGACGGAAATCGGTGACAGCGCGTTTTATGATTGCCGCCGCCTCAAAAAAGTAACGATACCGGCTAGTTGTAAGAGCATTGGCGAAAACGCGTTTTTCGGATGCGCGCGCTTGAAAACCGTAACCCTGAAAAAAGGGGTGGAGCATATCGGCGATATGGCGTTTATGCACTGCGACGCGCTGACCAAGGTGACGATACCGGCTACCGTCACCAGCATCGGCGACATGGCGTTTTTTGGGTGTGAAAAGTTAAAAAGCTTAAGCATACCGGCAAGCGTGACAAGCATCGGCGAAGACGCGTTCGACAATTTTCACGATAACTTGGTCTTAACCGTCAAACGGGGCAGTTACGCCGAGCAATACGCGCAGGAAAACGGTATTCTTTATAAACTAGCTAAAAAGTAATCGGGGCGCATGTTGCTGTTTATCAGTCGTTAAGTAACCCCGACTCTTTAATCTTCAAAACCGCTTCAACACCGCCCGATACATCGAGCTTTCTGTAAATAAGCTCAACATGTGATTTGACGGTGTAAGGCTTGAGTTCCATTTTTTCAGCGATTTGAGTTCTGCTGCATCCCTCGCACAGCAGTTTCATAACCGTTTTTTGTTTTTCGGTAAAGGTTAGATTTTTTGGCATCCTTCCGCCCGTTAGCCCCTTAGAACGTTTGGCGTTCGCAATGGCGGCGATATACAGTGTTTTTATGAAACCGGCCGGAGCATCTCCCGTGCAACTCAACTGTACAGCGCGTTTTTGAAGCCTCTGCAGCATATTGACAAGCTCCGCGCCTTCATTGGCAAAAACCTGTGTATATCCGTATTCATGCGCCGTCACGACAGCCTGCTCTAAATAGTCCAACGCGATGGTCTGACCTCCTTGTCCTTTTTTCCAGTATGCGATGGCAAGCAGTATGCGGGCTTCCAT
>WRFT01000155.1 GCA_009776385.1 Clostridia bacterium | reverse complement strand
TCCTGTCGGCACTTCTAGCTTATAGATGCCCACAGCTCGCGAACCGGCCTTGGCACAGGAGCTTGACACGCGGTTTCGTAATTTATCTATGTCGGATTGACCATCGAAATCTGCAAGCCGGCACTCGAGTTGCGAGAGCAAATCGTTCCAATTGGGGGTTTGAGGTGTATAGCATGTACCGCATTCAAAAAGGTACGCGTCCAAGCGATCCGCGTCAACAAGACAAGAATAAATGAATTTCGCAAGCATGGATATACCAAATGGCTTCTCATTGGCGGGCATGGAGGCGAGTATGGCATCCAGCTCATATTTCAACGTATCCGTATCGGCGTTTGCGCAATCCACCGATGTAAATGTGTTCGCCGGGTCATCCAGCTTGTCTTGCAACGGCGTGCAGCCATCCGGCGCTATATGATCATAAAGCCTGCCGTGATGCGCCGCGATACTATTGCCGAGGATTTCGGCTGCGGGTAAGCAGAATGTCGCGCAGTCGTAAGCTCTTTTAGCACCAAATGCGCTGTGTTTCACGCTCCCGCGCTTGGCTTCCTTATCACGCAGGTAATCTTGAAATTCAGAAGTTTTTTTACCTAAGTCGTGAAGGAATCCCGCGATACGTAAAAGATCCGTTGCTCCGCATTTACTTCCAAATTGTGAAGCAAGTACGGACACGTTTTCGGAATGTATGCTGAGAAGTTGGCCTTCGCGTGCAGATGCATTTTCCCAGTCTTCCCAAAGGCTGAATGGCAAAAGACCCTTTTTCATCTTAAGCGACGCGTCTCTTGATTCTTTCTGCATTTGCTCACCGCCGTTGTTAGAAGAATTATAATATACCAAATGCAAAGAATAATATTGTTATCAATAGAATATCATGATATAATTTTTATGTCAAGCTAAAAAAGCTTGTGGATTGAAATTTTGCATTTGGTATACAAAACAAAAAACAACTACCCATACCCAGAGGGAGTTGTTTTTTAATTAATGCAATTACCATATAAACACTTTATATGCACTTTATAAATTGTTGGTTTAAATGCTATTACAATACACATACACTTTTTACGACCGATGTTCCTGGTTATTATAACCAGTCTCAATCACAATACCCTGCAGAATGAATGATATCGTAATAATCTGATAACGCCCCCTAACTTGCCAGCCTCACCGTAAACATGGTAACATAACGCACGGGGCCTTAAATGTACTTTATGATATATAAAAAAGGGGGGGGAGAACGCCATGAATGAAAGAAACCGCGTACGCCGGCGCATGTCGGGGGGGCAGGTCTTCTTCATTTTACTCATCCTCCTTATCACGGGTTATATCACCTATACCTATTTGTTTCCCTCCGTTCAAAAATACGCGGTCATCGAGTCGGATTCCGTCGGGCAAAGCTATAACGGAGACTGCTTGATTGTACGCAGCGAGATCCCCTATGACGCGGAGGGCGTCACCAGCATCGAATATGTCGCCGACGAGGCTTCCATGGTTTTTCGCAACACCACGGTGTGTTATGTTTACTCTTCCAGTTACAATCAAAGGGAAATCGCGACGCTGAGAAATTATCGCGAGCAAATCAAGCAAAACCATTTACGGCTCCTCAATGCGGAAATCGCGTACGACCAAAAGATAATGCGTCTGGAAGACGAGGTGCTCAAACGCGCGGAAGAGTTAAGAAAAATAGTTCATGGCGCTTCCGGAAACCTTATCAATCAAGAAAAACTGCTTACCTCGGCCATCAGCGCCCGCCAAAATTATCTGCGGCAGAAATATGCGGATAACCAAAGCTTAACCAGACTGCATGACGATGAAACCGCTCAGCTCAAGCGCATTGAATCATGGACAAAGCAATATACCGCGACGCAGGACGGGATTGTCAGTTTTTACTCAGACGGGTATGAGTACGGCTTGACCAGCACGGATTTCGTGCGTTTCTCCCCTCAGGATGTCCGCGCCATGATTGGCGGGAGTGTTCCGGAAAAAACCACCGTTCAAAAGGGCAGAACCACCATCTATCGCCTGGTGCGGCCTAATGTATGGAACGTGTTGTTTTTGGTTTCGGATCCGACTTGGAACCCTTTGGAAGGGCAAATATACAAGCTTTTCATTTTCGGTTTTGAAGATACCGTGGTAGACGCGCAGGTTCTCTCCTCCACGCGTTCGGGCGGAGACCTGTTGGTTCGCCTGGAGGTTCGTTCCAATGTCATGCCTGTTTTATATATGCGAACCTGTCAGGCGGAGCTGGGGGAGTATGTCAACAGCATGGTCGTTCCGCAATCCGCCTTGTATAGGCTGGACGGCGCGAACGGCGTGGTGGTCGTCAATGGTGAAAGCCGCCTGTTTGTGCCCGTCAGGGTCATCCGCCAGGAGGAAGGGCGTGCCTTTATCGAAGCGCTTCAGCCCGGGTTTTTAAGTATCGGTCAAACCGTTATGCTATTCTAGGAGACGTTATGAGCACACTTGCGGATCGTGTCTTGCAGATTCGGGCCGATATCGCTTCAGCCGAACGCCAATGGGGCCATACTGTCAAGCTTATCGCGGTGACAAAGTCACGAACGGCGGAAGAAATGGCACCGCTCGCGGAAGCGGGGGTATGGGATATCGGGGAAAACCGCGTCCATGAAATCATCCTAAAGCAGCCGCTTATTGCCCCTGATTTTCGTGTACACATGATCGGTCGGTTGCAATCAAACAAGGTGAAGTATATAATAGACCGCGTATGCCAGATACAGTCTGTCGATCGCCTAAGCTTAGCCGAAGAGATAGACCTGTGCGCGCGGCGTTTAAATACACGCATGAGTGTCACGGTGCAGGTGAGTCCCGCGGGTGAGCCGCAAAAGGGCGGCGTGCCCTTAGAAGAAGCGGCCGGTTTTATAAAGCGCCTGTCTCTAATGGACGGGTTGGCGGTTCGGGGTATCATGGCAGTCATGCCGTTGACGCAGGACGAAGCTTTTCTGGATAGGTTGTTCGGCCGAGTGCGTACGCTGTATGACCGCTTAGGCAGTGACAATATACCGGGTGTGTGTATGACGGAGCTTTCAATGGGCATGTCCGGGGATTACCGTTTAGCGCTGAAGAACGGCGCGAATGTTATCCGCATCGGAACGGCGATTTTTGGGTCCGGGAGGTAAACGAATGGCGTCTGTCAGCGATATTTTCTATAGAGTCAGGCAAAGGGCTAACGGTTTTTTGCACGGCAGGCCAAACCTTGGTCCGCGTACCAGTTACTATACCGATGGCGAGGATACGCAGTATTATGAAAACACCGGGAATCAAACAGATCCCGGATACGCCAATACCTATCCGCCGCAGCCCCCCTATCCGCCTCAGCAGGCTTATCAGGGCGCGCCGGGATATGCGCAGCAGGCTTATCAAGGCTCTGCGGGTTATCCGCCGCAGCCTAACACGCGCCAAGGCACGCAGCCGCCGCCCGCGTACCGTACCCAAGCCGGTTTTCAAGAAAGGTCGGTAGGCCCCGAGCCGTCGTTTCAGGGAAGTCAAGCGGAGAGCAACTTTTCATATTTCCCGGGCGCGCAGGCAGAAGGCGTTGAACCGCAAAACATCATGTATACGCAGCATGTTTCTCATATGATGACGCCTGCGGATATCCATAAGCTGGTTGAGTTCGTACGCGTCGGCGAACCGCTTATCGTCAATTGCGAAAGCATCCCCAACGCGCAGGAAGTACAGCGCTGCATCGATTTGCTCACAGGCGCTGCCATAACCTCAGGTTGTGTGATTACACGCCTTTCCGTAACGGCTAAGGTTTTGCTGATATCGCCTGCGGCCATCCGTGTCGACTGTGATGAGGCGTCAAACCGCATGAACGGGCGGAATGCCGATGGATCCCCCTTGCGTTCGCGCGGTCAAGGAGGGTTGCGCAGAGCGCCGAAACAGGTTGAAGGAGCGGATTACCACGCGTATAACCGTCCCGGCCGTTCGCCGGACTACCGTGATTTCGGGCAAGCCGGCGACGCGCCCGGTTATTATGATTCCGGCAGAGACATGGATTACCCTGAGTACCGCGAAGATGCTTCGGTCGATTATGCCGAACACCGCGAGGAACCGTCAGATATGGAGTATCAACCCCAAAGACGGAGTTATTCATCGCGTCCGACCTACTATTCCGCGGCGCGATAAGAACGGAGGCGAAACATTCATGGGAATACTGCGTACAATTATCAGCCTGGTCGAAATTGTTTTTGTGGCGTATTGGATCGTTCCGCTGCTGTATCCGCGTATTAAAGAGCAGAAGGCTTATCAGTGGGTAGATCAGCTGCTTGCGCCGTTGCTTACGTTTATCAGAAAGCAAACAGACAAGTTTATCCCGGAAAAGTTTCGTGTGATAGACTGGAGTTACGTGGTCGTTATTATACTCATCGCCCTCATTCGGCTTTTAATATAATACGTGCCCGTTTTTTCCGCGCCCGCGCTAAAGAAACGTTTCACCGACTTGGCGAATCGCTGCGCGGCCGGCGGCGTACCGTCCGCGACACGTTTCCTTAACCCTGCCGAGGCGGAACTGGCCGTTGCCATCGGTAAAAAATCCGGCGTTTACGCAACCGTATCCGGTGGTTATCCGAACGCGGAACGCGTGATATGCTTGTACCATATACAGGAAACGCCACCCGCGTTTCCTGTATCGCTCGTTCGCGTTCAATGGGACGCGCGTTTTGCCGCCCCCGGGCATCGCGATCTGTTGGGAAGCGTACTGGCTTTGGGTGTGGACAG
>WRFT01000154.1 GCA_009776385.1 Clostridia bacterium | reverse complement strand
ATTAGTAACATCATAATGGCAAACAACGCGACCAGCGTAAAGGTGAAGAGCATGCTGATCGTGTGATGCGCATCCCGGCCGCCATGAGACGCCATTATTCACTCTCCCCCTTCACATCAACAAATATCTCGGGCATGACGTTATCGGCAAATACATCGTAGTAGATGAAGTACTTATCCGTATCAATCACCAGGCCGTAATCACGCACCATTTTTTCAAGCGTATCCGGATAGCGTCCCTCAATCGCGTAACAACTGATGGCGGCGTTGCGCAGCGCCCTGCTGAGCGCGCGGTTTTGCTCCTGCTGGGTCATTTGGTCGGTGGAGCCTAAAAGAAACAGCATCGCCGCAAGCACGCCGCAAATAATCACAGCCGCGGCGACTGTTTTTAGTACGCTTTTACGCTTATTGCCCATTTTGAGCATGGCTTGCCCTCCCTTGAGAACCGGCTACAGTATGCTCGTCATGATGCCCGCCAACGGCAGCATCACCGATAGTAAAATACCGCCGATGGCGATGGTTAAAATGACTACCAGCGTCGGCTCTATTAAGCCCACGATGCGGTAAATATCCGTATCGGTTTTTTCTTCATAGATTTGCGCAACCCGTTCCATAGCCGTGTCTAACTGGCCCGCCTGATAACCCGCCTTGATCATCTTTAAATGGATGGGGTCAAAGAGCTTCGCCTCGCTCATCGCGCGGGGCGTTTCCGCGTTATCATCGGTTATTTTATGGGCGCATAAGTCTATTTTAGCCTTTGTTCTTTTGTCAAACGGCAAGTCCTTGGCCAGTTCCAGAGCCTGCTCCATCGGCAACCCCGCCGTTTGCATCAGCGACATGGAAGAGGCGAACCGCGCCTTTGAGATGGTTTGAAACAAGGAGCCGAACGGGCGGATGATGCCGCCGATTAAGTCTTTGGCAAACTCGCCGCCCTTCACCTTAAAGATAACGGCAAATACCGCCACGCAGAAAAACGCGAAGGCAATCAAGCCCATGACGACGGTGCCCAACGTAGAGCCCACATTGACCACGCCGGTCATGGATGCATCCATTTCCGCGCCCAGTGACTGAAAGACACGGTTGAATATAGGCATGACCTGTGTCACCAGTATGACGATTACGGCGGCTAAAACCAGCATGAGCACGGCGGGATACAGGACGGCGCTCTTTATAGCTTTGCCGATGTCGCTTTCACGGCGGTAATATGCCGCCAGCGCGATCATGACATCTTCCAGCTTGCCCGATACTTCCCCGATTTTAACCAGCCTTATCATATAGTCGGGGAAGACGCCCGCCGCCGTCAAAGCGTCCGATAATTGGTCGCGGCCCTTCATGACGGTTAGGAGTTTACGGAAACTGTCGTCCCGCGCTTGCTCCTCCTCCCCCTCAAACAACGCCTCAAACCCTTCCACTACCGGCACGCCGCTTTTTAAAATCAGCGCCGCCTGCTCGCAGAATAACGAAACCTCGTCATTAGGAAGCATCTTTTTCTTTTTTTGTTCCCCTTTTTGCGCGTTTCCCATGGCGTCCATATCCTTCCCTCCCGCTTTACCGTTTCATCATCAGTTAATATACATGGGGGAGTAGTTCTTTTCCGAGTAGCTTTGCTGGGCGAACGTGGCGTCCCTGTGTACCCACTTGCCGCCCAGATAAATACTGTTCCATGCGTGATACTGCGAGTTTCCGGCCACATTTAAATTGCCGACAACCAGGCGCGTGGGGATGCCCTGAGACCTGAGCATGCAGGCATAGAGCGATGAATAATCAAAGCAAATGCCCCGTTTTTGGCTGAGCGTCAAATCCACATCCGGCACATATCCGCTTTTGACGGTGGCGGCTTTGATATAGTCATATACCATGTTCTTGGCCAAAAAATCCCAAACCGCTTTTACTTTATCCTCATCGCTGGTAAGCCCCGCGCATAGTTCCTGCGATTTGGCCACGGCATTGGACGTCGCCTTGTAATTCACCAGACGGTTGGGAAAAAGAAAGGCCTCGTTTGGGTCATCAATGGTCGCTTTAAAGGAATCGGTAAATATTTTAGCGTAGTTCTTCTTGCTGGTGTTCTCGTATACCTCAATTTTATAGGTGCCGCTGCCGCGCGTGAGCGGAAAAACGTTGTACTCACCGTTTCCGTCCATGTCGTACTGCTCAATTTTATTCTTGCCGATATAGAGTATCATTTTTAGTTTTTTGGAGGTCCCCGAATGTTTTATCATGAAATAGCCACGGCTGACATTAGAGATGTCCGCCGTGACTTTTTTTGCCTTTAATGTTTTTTTGCCCGAAGCCTCCGGATAATTCAGCGCATCGGCTGACAGTGCCGTGACGGATAAAACCGCCGCCAATAACAGCGCCGCCATCGGCCGCCATCGTTTATATGCTTCCCGGCGTAACGATGAATCCATATCAACCCGCCTTACTCGCCGCTAACAGCGGCGGAATATCAACGGACATTTCCGCCATCCTCCATACATTACACTAAACGGCGGTGTGAATCAAGATATGACATGCTAAAATTTATTCATCAAAAATGAACATATCGTCCATATCGCCCCAATCGTCAAACATATCCTCTTCCGCGGGCGGCTCGCCCAGCACCGCGTAGAGTATGGCGACGGGCCAGTTCATTTCCGCTTGAGGGTCATAGTTGTACAGATCCGTGACGTGAAAATCGAAGTACACATTGGAGTAAAGCGGCAGCATTGGCAGCACCGCGTTAAACTTGGTTTGGAACGCGACCCATTTTTGGCAGTATTCCAGCATCGCTCCGTTAGGGGTAGAGCGAAGGTCAAAGGCCAATTCCTCCAGTTCGATATCGCGGTAGCCCGTGGTATTTTGCGTACCCTGATAGGCGTCGCCCGTGTTAAAGACGAAATACGGGTCGAAGATGGATATAAAATTGGTGGCAATGTACATCAAATCGTATTCGCGTTCAACTTGGCGGTAATACTGCGGGAAAAGGTCTTCTATCAGCATGACGGTGGCTTCGATGGTTATGCCCAGCGCCTTTAAAGGCTCGGTTAGCATATCCAGCGCCAGCTGCGCGGCGACGGAATCCTGCATTTGCGCGTAGCGCAGGCGCAGCGGCATGAGCGTACCGTCTTCCAATAGCTTGCAGCGTACGTCATCCGTACCCTCCGCAAACGGCTCGCCCTTTTCGTTTAATACCCAGCCGTCCTGTACCAGCAGGCGTTTGGCGGTATCCGGGTTCGGGCCGTACTCTGTCAAATCCGAAAGGCTTCTTAACTTAAGCAGATCCCAAGCGTCCATGTCCTCCGGCAGCACATCGTCCGGAAGCATTTCACCGGTAACCATATTGACCATCCACTGCCCCATTCCATAGTATCCGTGAACGGGGAGTCCGAAGCTTTGGGTAAACTCATCGGTAAAAAGCTGGCGGTCCAAGCTGTAGGCAACCGCCTTGCGTACCGCTTCAAACTGCATGGGGCCCTGTTCGCAGGAGAAGCTGAGGAAGCCTGCGCCCATACGGGGATACGCGCTCATCAACGCCTCGCCCGTGCCGATTAGACCCATGCCCTCCATGATGTTATCGCCGTAAACGACTTTGTTTAACAGATGAATCTCGCCGTTTAAGTAACGCGCAATCATGTCCTCTGGTATCATGTGGGTGAACACCAAATGGTCTATTGTCGGTTTTTGGCCGTCGTAATAGCCTTTATAGTAGGGGTTTAAATCGAACCGGGCCTCGCGCGTGTCCCAGTCAAAATCTGTCAGCATGTACGGGCCGCAGGTGATATACGGGTGCGAGAGATAGCCCGTGTCGGGGTCCAGGATAGACTGCCGAAGGTTTTCGGCGGTCCACAGAGGGGGCGCGTCTCTGTCGATGTTGGCGATATACGCGCCTTCGCCGTCATCAAAGACATCGCATCCCGGCGCGATGACCTGTATGGGATAGGGAAGCGCGTCCAGCATTGCCAGTTCAAAGAAGAACGGAAGAAACTCCCCGTTAATTTCAATTAAATAGGAATAGTCGCCCATCAGCCGCAGCCCCGAAAAAACTTCGGACTCGCCTGACAGGTATTCTTCGTAGCCGGCCAAGAAGCCGGAGTTAGTGGAGATGGCCCCCAGTTTATGTATTTCCGGGTCCGCAAACAGCATCATGGAAAACAAATAATCCCGCGCGGTGATGGGCATGCCGTTGTTGTAGGTCAAGTCCGGCTTGATGGAAACCAGATACTGCTTGTTTCCATCTATCAGATCACGGACTTGCACGGCTTCAAGCACCTGGTAATCCAGCTCGAACCGGGACTGCATTGTCCATACAACAGGGCTGTAACCATGAATAAGAGAACGCACATCAATATCACATGTGTTATTGCCCCACATATTGGTAAAAAAGGTTCCGCTAAGGGTTGTCGTCGCGCCGATGACAAACTCAGGATAGCCCAGTTCCTCCTGCGTTGGCCTGTCGGCCGCATCCTCGGGGAAATCCCACGGTAACGTGTTTTCCGCCAAGGCTGTCAGCATGTTGGACAGTGGCAGCATCACAAGAATGATGGCTAATAAAATGGCGATTCGCTTCATGGTGATACATTCCTTTCTTTTATGACCTAAACGCACAGGAGACGGGCTGCTTTATGCAGTCACCTTCTCATGCGCGTTTGAGCGACCGGGATGGGCCGTGCGTCTTGCGGCGCGCGACCCATCCGGCCGCTATCCATCATTAGTCGAAACAGTCGCCCAGATTCAGGTTGATGCCAGCGCCCAACGGGATATT
>WRFT01000153.1 GCA_009776385.1 Clostridia bacterium | reverse complement strand
GGCTCAAAGCGGTATATTCCCGGCGTTTGATATCATGCGCAGCAATACGCGCAGAGATGAACTGCTGGTATCGGCCGACCATGCGGAGGGCCTTAAATCCATCCGAACACTGCTGTCCGACTCATCCAACAAGGACGCGGTGATTCAATTGATGGAAATGATGAAAAAGACGGTTAACAACAAGGATCTGCTGGATCGCCTGAAGGATTGGATTATCCTGTTTAACAGAGGCGGGTTTGCCGGGAGTAAGTAGTATTAATAGGTAATATGCGATATGACGCGCCCCTTTTTAAACTTGCATATACTCCCTGAATATGCTACAATCCGCACGGCTGTTCCGGTTGGGACGGAATCGGCTTGGATTCAAGGGAAAGGTGAGAAAGAGTGAAGAAAGATATCCATCCCAAATACAGCACGGCAACCGTTCGTTGTGTTTGCGGCGAAACATTTGAAACCGGATCGGTTAAGAAAGACCTGAAGGTAGATATCTGCTCAAAGTGTCATCCGTTTTTTACGGGAAAGCAAAAGCTTGTTGACGCGGGCGGCCGCGTAGACCGGTTTAAAAAACGTTTCAACATCGAATAATCTTCTTCTCCTACAACCTGTGTTGATTCATTCTGATGATTCGGCGTATGTACGCGTACGCTTGTTTACGGATATTTTTTTATAGACACGGGAGGAGACCTTTATGGATGAACATAAGAAACTTCGCATCGGCATTGTGGGTACCGGCGGTATCGCCCATGCGCACATGGCCCCGTACAGGACATACGGAGACGTAGAGATTGTAGGCGCCTGTGACAGCGTACCGGGTAAGGCACGGGCATTTTTAGACAAGTACGGCTTAACGGACACCCCGGCTTTTGAGGATGTCCGCATGATGATTAGCCATGTCGCTATGGACGGGGCGAGTGTTTGCACGTATAACACCACCCATGCGGATTGCGCCATCGCGCTGCTTGAAGCGGGTGTGCATGTACTATGCGAAAAACCCATGTCCTTTACCTTGCCGGAAGCCGCGGACATGGTGCGCGCTTCCCGAAAAGCAGGGAAAATACTCACGATTGGTTTTCAGCCCCGGTTCGATTATATGCGCAAGAAGGTTGACGCCATCATCGAATCGGGCGCGTTGGGAAAGGTTTATTATGTACAATCCGGAGGCGGGCGCAGACGCGGGATTCCGGGCGGCACTTTTGTTAACAAGGAGAAGGCCGGATTCGGTTGTTTAGGCGATATCGGCTGTTATTCCATCGATGAATGCCTGCACGCCATTCACTATCCAAAGCCGCTGACCGTGTCGGCTATCGCAACTGATTATTTCGGCAGGAACCCTAAATATTGGCCGGAAGCGGACAGCTTTGACGTGGATGATTTTTCGGTAGCGCTTGTCAGGATGGAGGGGGATGTTACCTTTCTGTTTAAGCAGTCCTGGGCGATGCATGTCGATACGCTGGGCGATACGCTTTGGCTGGGAACCGAAGGGGCTATCAAGGTATGCAATGCCGTTGACGAGCATAACAAGCCGTCACGCGTGATGTTTTATACCGATGTGAACGGCAGCCACATCGACGCGGCCGTCTTACCTACCCTGCCGTTTGACCCCGCAATGGGTGAAATGCCCGTGGATATGTGGGATGCGAAAATGCGCTCGTTTGTGGATGCTGTTATAGCAAACGGCCCCGCGCCCGTGCCTTGTGAGGAAATACTGTATAATCAAGCCATATGCGACGGTATTTACCGTTCTTCCCAACTGGGGAAAGAAGTTGAAATAGTCATACCCAATTTATAACATAGCGGGAGGATTCGCTTTGCGTTTCGCCGTCATCGGTTCTAATTTCATCGTAGATTGGTTCGTCGCAGCCGCGAAGACTTGTGAGGGTTTGACTTTGCATACCGCCTATTCCCGCACGTTCGAGCAAGCCGCCCTCAACGCCCAAAAATGGGGATTTTATACCGCATGCCATGACCTTGACACGCTTGCCCATGATCCCGACATCGACGCGGTATATATCGCCAGCCCGAACGCATGCCATTTTGATCAAGTGAAGCGGATGCTGCTGAGCGGAAAGCATGTGTTATGTGAAAAGCCCTTTGTTCCTTCCGCTGCGGAGTTTGAAACGCTGCTCACGCTTGCGCAGAGCCGAAATTTACTGCTGCTGGAGGCTATGAGACCCGCTCATCTGCCGGGCATATCCGCCATTAAAGCATGTATACCGCTGCTCGGCACCTTGCGTTACGCGGAATTCCCGTATGCGCAATACTCGTCCCGATACCAAAAATTCCGTCAGGGTATTGTTGAAAACGCGTTTGACCCCACATTTGCCGGCGGCGCTCTAATGGATATCGGAATATATTGCATCCATTGGATGGCGATGCTGTTTGGCAAACCGGACAGCATACGCTCCGCCGCTGCGTTTTTAGACTATTCTATTGATTTAAACGGCATGGCACTATGCGAATACGGATCCATGCAAGCCGTCGCGCGGTACTCCAAGGCACATTATAGCGACAGCCCGGCAGTCATAGAGGGGGAAAACGGGCACCTCACGTTATCCCCCTTCCCTATCCCGCAGGAAATGAAGTTGCATATCAGAGAAAAGGACCCGGTTGCCTTTCCGCTTGCAACCGGTCAGAAGGATATGCGGTATGAGATACAGCGTTTTATGGAAATGGCCGCAAATCCGTCAAGCGCCGCGGATTACCAAGCCGTGACTTTACAAACTTTACGCATCACGGATGCAATACGGGCTCAAAACGATATTGACTTTAAAAAGAAAAAGCGGAACGAAACGCAAACATCATTTAATGGATCCGGGTTACTGAACAGCCGCACCCCGCGCTAAGTTTATCAATACACCGTCCGCCACGGCAAAGGTTTCATTTTGCTTGGCAACGGTTAGTTTAAGCGCCGGACAGTTTGCGAAAGCTTGCGCGCCGATACTTAGCAAACTAGCGGGCAGACTTACCTTTCCGAGTTTACCGCACCAGCGGAACGCTTCCTCACCAATATGTGTTACACCTTCCGGAATGGCAACAGACAATAGGCCCGAGCAGCCTGAAAAAGCGCGATTACCCAGATAGGTTACGCTTTTGGGGATGGTGACGCCGGTTATCCCTTTGGAAAGATAAAACGCTTCCTCCCCAATGGCTGTCACGTTCAATTTATCCACCTTTGAAGGGATTTGCAGCTTACCGCGTAGCTGTAGTTTAGCGCCAGCGCCCAGGAGCATCACACTGCCGTCACCCAGTAACCGATACCGCCATTTACCGGTTGCGTCCGTTAAGCCTTCTGATAAAGAGGCTGTCGAAGCATTCCATTCGGTTAAGCCGCTTCCATCTAAACACATACGGTATGCGATAGGCGGTTTCCCCTTCGATTCGTATAAATCTAACGTTATCAGCATCCAGTTATCCGCAATTTGTATGCTGTCAACCCTTTTCCCGGATGGCATTTCAGCCAAACGGACCGGGTTTTCACCATAATGGCCTATTCGCTACACGGATGGTTTTGCGTTGCGTCCCCCTTTTCGCGCAACGGAAGCATAATAAACCGCATCGTCCGTGACATGCAAAGCGGTGATTTCACTTGCTTCAAGCAGTAGAAAGGCGATACGGCTCTCTTGAAAGTCGACATCCATGCTAAAGGCAATGGACAGCACATCACTATTAGCCCTGATAATGTTACCATAGGTGTAAATCCTGCCGCCAACTATTTGCGGAAGACCCGTCCACCCCAATTCACTGATTATGTGAATTTCACTATCGCCCGTTCCATCCGCCTTAATCTTAATGATATCATTGGATTGTACAAGACCGCCGTTGTGTGTCTCCTGCCTGCCGCGATAGATATATATCCAATCGGAATCCGTATGGAAAACTTCATCCATCACGATGGTGTTTATACCTTTTTCATAACTCCCCAGCCGCTCCATTCGCTTGCCGTCCAACGCGTACCTGTTCACATAGACATGTGCATCATCGTTATCAAAATTCAACTCATACTCCCAATTATTGGACACGAATCCCCGCAGATGCATTTCATCCGCAGGTGTCATTATCATGTCTTCGTTGCGAATTTTCAAATCTTGGCTGACATGCAGCCAATCACCAAAGACCGTGAAAGATAAGCCGTTTGGAAAGGTGGGAAACGTATCCTTATCGTTTCCGCCCTCATATAGTATATCTATACGCGTACCGTCAGTTTGAAGCCTGTACAGGCTGATATCCCTTAAGAAGGCATCATGCGCAGCGTTCCATATAGGCTCACCTCGAGGATTTACCCGTAACTGATCGGATGCTAAATAGATAGCGTTTCCTAAACAAGCAACGGGGTAACTTGCAACACGGTTTGCTAAGTTTCCTGGTGAAAGCGGTATTGCTTCTTGAACCTCTTGACCTTGCATGTAAGATTCAGCGTTACTGAAGCCAGATGACGTCATAAACAGTAATGCCAATAATATCGGTAAAAGGTCCTTTTTCATACGTATGCCTCCTGCCGGTGAGTCTGTGTATCATTATAAGAAAAATAAAAAGCAGACGCAATCTGTCAGTATAAAAAATAAATCCGAACGCATCTTTGGCATCAACCGCCGGATGGTTCGGATTGAAATGGTATTGGCTCCTCAAGTAGGACTCGAACCTACAACCACTCGGTTAACAGCCGAGTGCTCTACCATTGAGCTATTGAGGAATGCAGGAATCCGGCGGCGACCTACTCTGCCGGCCCGTCACCGGGCAAGTACCCTCAGCGCTGAAGGGCTTAACTGCTGTGTTCGGAATGGGAACAGGTGG
>WRFT01000152.1 GCA_009776385.1 Clostridia bacterium | reverse complement strand
TGGCAGCTTTCTGGGATGGCAAAGCGGTGATTTTCAGGGAATGCGGCATACACAACATCACCGCCCGACTCATCAAGCGCCTTTGTCGTTTCCTCGTCATATACATCCGACAACCGCTTGAAAAACAAAATCGGCGTGACATAGCTTTTGTATTCGTCTTGGTTGATAGGCCCTCGCAGGATATTGCAGGCTCCGAACAAATGCCGAAATAGCTTCTCGCTCGTCGTTTCCTCATGTGCCGGGAGCGAAGCGTCATAATCCTCGTCGGCTGCAACCAGCGACATCTGCATTATTTCTTCTCGGGATACCCCCGCGACTTTCCGTTTTTGCCCATTCACTTTTACTTTTTTTTCATCTATATTTTTTTCCAGTGCGGGAGGATATGTATTTTCAAAATCATTCAATATCTTCAAAAGCCGCCCGTCAAGGAAGGTCAGTGCATGTTTGCGTATCTCAGTAGGAACACCATAATATGCTTCCGCTATAGCCCCTGTGATGGCTGCAAGGGTGTCGCTGTCACCGCCGATGGAAATAGCGTTGCGGATTGCATCCTTAAAGCTGATGGATTCGAGGAACGCCATGATCGCTTGAGGCACAGTTCCTTGGCAGGTTTCGTTGAATTGATAACTATCACGGATTCCGTCCAGCGTGAAATCCATGCGGTAATAATGTGTATTTATATGGTCTCGGATTTCAAGAATACTTTTGCCCGCACGCGCTAAAAACACACAGGCAGCGGTGGCCTCCGCGCCTCTAATGCCCTCAGGGTGATTGTGAGTTACCTCTGTGACTTTGCGCGAAAGGCTTATTGATTCGTCAAGATCACTCGCCGCAAATCCACAAGGAGATACACGCATGGCAGCCCCATTACCAAAACTGTTATATGGCCCCATATCGTCCGAGTACATCCACTGCCTGAACATGCCACCATAACCACAATTCGGATATGGCCTGCCAATCTCACGCATATGCGACACGGCGAGCTCGCCCAGCTTATCATAATCATTGCTTGCCGCGAGGATGGCACTGGCTATGGCAAGCGTCATAACGCTATCGTCTGTGAACTCGCAGCGGTAATTCATAAAGTCGAATTCTTTCGTTTTGATATTGTTCCACTCAAATCTGGAGCCAACAATATCACCAATGATTGCTCCGAGCATTGCTTCACCTCATTTTCATATCTTCGCTAGTTAACTAATACTCTAATCTTTGGCTGTACTTTTATAGGTGATGTGTAAATGCACAATAATTCCTTAAGTTTAAAATCAACCTTTTGCTTGGAGATATATGTTTTTGTACACCACATTTCCCTCTTTTTTATTAAGGTAGGTTGAGTGATTTCACAATGGACGAGGCAGTTCTTGGAGAAGATAAAAAAATAAAGTTTTAACAAATCAAAACAATGTATCTATCCGCTGTAACAAAGTAAAAATCAAAACAACGCTCATTCTTCAAGCGCTACCCTGACTTATCCCTTGTACTACGGCTTCTCGGTCAGAGTTTTCGTACTTCCTTATAATGATTCCGAGGGTTTTTTTGGCGAGCCCGGAGGGATTCGAACCCACGACCTCTTGATTCGTAGTCAAGCACTCTATCCAGCTGAGCTACGAGCTCACGCGGCCGGATGGTACACCGGCCGCGTGATTATAGCAGATATCCGGCGCATGTTCAAGATGCGCGTGCGGGGTTGAAGCATGCCGGGTTGGTGTTATATTACGATACTTTTTAGCTTTAACCCCTATTCCATGCAGCGTACCCTATTACAGCCCGTTCCACATAAAAACGGTCATCCACACATAGACGGCTATGAGGGCCAGAAGGCCCAAAGCCGTGATGATTTGTACCGGCTTGCGCGCGTAGTTAAAGCCAATGTTACTGCCGAAACGGTCTCCCACGATGTTGGCGGGATCCTCCGGGTTATAATAGAACATGCCCAGCTTCCAATGCCGGTCATCGCTTGCCGCGGAAGGTTTCGGGGCGCTTCCGGACACGGACGCCTCCTCACCGATGACGACAGACGGTTTCAGGCGGCAGCCGCCTTGGCCCGCGCGTATCACCACGGCGACCAAAATCACGACGGGCAGCCCGACTAATACAAAGGAGAGCCCCGGCAGGGAGGAATGCTGCCAGGCGGGGAATACGAACGCCATATGGAGGACGGCCATGAATAAAGCCAGGCACAGCGTCATGAATCCCGAAGCGTGCCCCATCATACGGCGGTAGGCCCGATGCTGGGCAAAGGATAACGCGGGATGCTCCGGGTCAATTTGCAGACGCGCCTTTACCAGCGATATACCGACCAACAGCATTAAGGCCACGGTTGCCGCGTTGATGAGGGGCATGGTCAGCACGTTTAAGACGGTTTTTTCCGCCCAGGCGTCCGGAACCATGTTAAAGCCCATATGCGTGGGAAAGGGGTCCGGCAGCAGCGGATAGCGCTGAAGGGTTATCACCAGGCTAAGCAGGGCTATCAGCAAGCTTGCCGCGTACCAGCCCTTGGGCAGTTCGGATAAGTTTCCGCGCGTCACGGATGAAGCGGTTTCGGCATACACGGCGTCCGGCGCATCCCAGCCAAGCTCCCGTTTTAAGCGCAGCGCCTCGCGCCAGTTCGGCACGAACGCCAGCATTTGAACGGGAACCAGCAGAAGCGGGAAGTACATGGCCGACAGGAGCGTCTTGCCGGGGAACAGCAGGTACTGCGCCGCTTCCAAAAGCAGCAGCAGGGGAATAAGCGTCAGGCAGATGCGCGTATACCGCCTCTTGAGAGCGGCGGCTTCCGGGCTGTTATGCTTGTCAAGCGGAATCTTTACGCCAAAAAGATAGGATTTACGCGTCATTTGCGGAAGGATGAGCAAGAAGAAACCGACGAAAACCGTGATGGCGATGTTAAAGATAAATAAAAATAAGTTGATGTCACTCATGCGGACGGCCTCCTTTCACCCGGCGGTAGCATTCTGCGCAGCGCTCGATAAACGCGCCCTCCTCCATGCGATTGCAAATGGCTTTGGCCGCGCCAATAGACAGCAGACGGTCAAGCTCTTGTAAAAAGGCGTCGCCGCCCTTGGGCTGCCAGGACACCACGGCGCCCTTGCGCCTGTCCGTCGCCAGGTATCCGTCTTCCGTCAGCAGGGCATAGGCCTTATGGACGGTATGGAAGTTGACGCCCAAGTCGGCGGCCAGCCTTCGTGCGGAAGGAAGCGCCTCGCCGGGCCGCAGCCCGCCCGCCGCGATGCCGAACAGAATTTGGCGGCATAATTGCTCGTAAAGAGGCGTTTCATCCCGCGAATCGATTTTGATAATCATTCGTTTGTGCCTCCTTTCTATTTGTTATAGTAGTAGTATAACAAATAGTATTAGCGAAGTCAACCTCCCCGCGCGGATGGATATTACATTTACACTGTTCGTACCGTAACCCGCGCTCCGCAATTCATGCGCGGCATCGGTATTAAGGTTAAGGGGTAAACCCCTTAATGAGTTCCCGATAGAATAAAACCGTATCGCCCAGCGCGTTGATGCTGACATGCTCGTCCAGCCCGTGTATAGCCGCCAGTTGTTCCGCGCTTAAGGCCGCGGGGCTAAAGCGTATCACATGCGGACAACTATGCGAAAAATGGCGCGAGTCCGTACCGCCCACCATGATATACGGCGCCACGGCGGCCTGCGGAAAAACACGCTGTACCACAGAGCGGACATAGTCAAACCCATCCCCGTCACAGCTTGTCTGCGGAGAGGCGTCATTGGCATACAGGACTTTCGTTTCAAGGTCAAACTTTTGGGCGATGCGCGTGACAAGCTTGATGGACTCCTCCATGGGCTGATGCGGCATAAAGCGCATATTGGCCGTGACGGAGGCGGTTTCCGGAAGGACATTGGCGGCGCGGCTGCCTTCCTGCATGGTAAACGCGCAGGTCGTTTGCAGCATCGCGGCGGATTTCGGGCCGTTTCGCCAAAGCAGCCTTTTTAATATCGGCGCGAAAAGACGGGGATGTGAAAAGAGAAGCCGGATTGGCAGCCTCGTGCGCGGGGCAAGCGCCCGCAGCATGTGTATGACGGCATCGGGTATCTTTTTTATAAACGGCGGGCATGTTTCCATGTAATAGATAAAGGCCGAGAGCCTGGCTATCGGTGACCGGGGCGGCGGCGTGCTGGCGTGGCCGCCTTTCCCGCGCGCGATGAATTGAATGGTGCCGTATCCCTTTTCAAGAACGCCCAAAAGCGCCACGGGCCCGCGGACACCCGGCATGATTTTATCGACCACCGCGCCGCCTTCATCCAGCGTCAGCGCGATAGGGATGCGGTTGCTTTTGAAGTATTCCAGCGCGTTGACCGCGCCGTCTCCAAAGGTTTCCTCATTATGGGAAGACGACAGATATACGTCGCATGGCGGCGTAAACCCGGCCGTGATTAAGTCCTCGCAAGCCCTGTACATGGCGTACAACGTGTTTTTGGTATCCGCCGCGCCGCGTCCGTACAGGCATCCGTCCCGAATGACCCCCTCAAAGGGAGGCACGGTCCATGCCCCTTCGGCAGGCACCACATCCAGATGCGCCAGCAGCAAAAGAACGGGCTTGGCCGGATCGGAGCCTTTCCAGCGCAGCAGCAGATTTTTAGCGGTATCTATCCGTTCCATTGTTTGAAAGACACGCGGGAACAGGCCGCGCAAGGCGTTTTCTATTTGCAGGAACGGCTCGTCCGCGGTACCTAACGTGCGGCAGGCAATCAAGGCGCGCAGGCCTTCGGCATGGTTGTTAAATTGAAGCGGTTCAGTCATAAAACAAATCTCCCTTCCAATGATACAAATAAAGGCGCATACCGGGGTT
>WRFT01000151.1 GCA_009776385.1 Clostridia bacterium | reverse complement strand
GAGCAAATCACATCGCAAAGGCGATCCATCACTTTATCTAATGTCTGAAAGATCTCGTTACGGAATCCTTGCTTGCGTATTTCTTTCCATATTTGCTCAATGGGATTCATCTCCGGTGTCGCAGGCGGGAGGAAAAATAGTTCAATATTTACAGGGATACGCAGACTCTTTGACCTGTGCCAGGAAGCGGAATCTGTTACCAGCAGGATATAATCATTTGGAAAAGTAACAGCTAATTCCGAAAGAAACATGTTCATACAATCTGTATTACAATAAGGCAATACCAAGAAAAATGATTCTCCTGTCTGCGGTTCAACCGCACCATAAGCATAACGGTATTCCCTGATATGGTGACAAGGTACTACCGGGCGCAACCCGGAGAAGCACCAACAGTATTTAGGTTTATTAATACGACCGAAGCCAGCCTCGTCCTGAAACATTAAACGAACCGTAGGTGTGGATGAATTGTGCATAACCTTTGTTAAATTGTCGATCCGAGTTTTAATTTTTTTGAGGAGTCTATCTCCTCATCACTCGCCTTGCCCGGATGCTTGCTTCTAGGAATGACCTTACGCCATCCGTGTCGGCGAAGTACATAGTATATCTGGCTTCCGCCAATAGTGTGCCCGACTTTTGCTTCATATGCGGCCTTTATTCTCCCGATTTCAATTATCTGTCCTCTTTCCGCAAGCTCTTTGAATTCCGCTAATAACGCCTCTTCTTCAGCTAGGCTCATATTACGGCGATTACCTAAATACTTGTTCTTTATTAACGATTCTATGCCTTTATTTAGATATGAACTGACCCATCTGCTTACTACTTTAGGTGATGTATCCAGCTTGACGGCTATTTCTGAATTGCCAAACCCTTCCCCCCGTAATTGTACTGCGTACAAACGCTTATCTATCTTCTTGTTGTTTATGCCTTTCCTGACTGTATTGATTTCTTTTGCCTGTGCCTGACTGATGGTATAGGTCTTTGGCATTTTTTTCACCCTTTACCATTCTAGCAGGTTCTTTTCATATTGTCATCTGTTCTATTAGTGATTAGTATTAACTAAAATTCAAGCTGTTTTTCGTCAAAAAACGCCGGAAGCAAAAAGGCGTTCGCCAATCCGTTCCGGCGTGTTTGTCTATATAACCCATGTTACATACAATTAAAGTCCACAGCCCCTATCTTGATTGTCCCCCGGTATACCCTCTCGGTACGCTCGTTAAAAATGACAATCAATATTGCCGTCAAGGTAAAAACTTATAACCTTTTTTCCTTGCTGTCTATATGCCGCAATTTATCATTGTAGACATTAATTTGCGCCTCCGTTTCCCGTTTGATATTTTCCCGTTTTTCCAGTTCGATTGTATCACCAACGGTAAAATCGTTGTACTTCGCGCATATCAAAAGGCCGGATAATAATTCGCACAGCATATAAGTTATGACTATTGGTTACGTTTTACAGAATATTCATGTATAATACGCAAGGAAATAAACCATTTAGACGGCGCGGGACGGCAGGCATATACCCCGCGCGGAGGCACGGTATGACGACATTTTCCGGCCTTTTTATCGGATTCCTCTACTCTGTTATGAATACGCTGAACGCTGAGGTGAGCAACACGTACGGCGCTGTTTTCGCGCCTGTTATCATCCATTTAACCGGCGCGGTGTGCCTGTGGATTTTATTTTTATTCCCATGGGGAAAACGCAAAGGGCCCGCGCCATGGTACCTTTACACGGGCGGGCTGATGGGTATCGTCACCGTAATCGCTTCCAACCTAGGCGTGCAAACCGTCGGTCTTACCGCCAGCCTTGCATTGATGCTGTTAGGGCAAGTCGTCTTTTCGGCTTTGTTTGATCATTTTAAATGGTTCGGCGCGGCGCCTTCGCGCATGAGTTATATGAAAGGCTTAGGTATGCTTTCCATTGCGGCAGGCTCGGCGATAATGATTGTCTTTTGTATGGAATCGGCCGCTACCAATATCCTTCCTGCCTGCGCGCTGCTGCTGCTGAGCGGTTTGACGATTGTTATGCAACGCCTTATCAACGCGGCGCTCGCGCTGAAAACGGGCGCAGGTTATTCCGCCATCATGAACCACACGACCGGTTTATTGGGTTCTCTCGCGTTTTTTTGTTTGTCGGGTTTTGTGATAAAAACACCCTCAAGCGGCGTGATGCTCCCTTTTTACCTCTATCTGGGTGGTCCGCTGGGCGCGTTTGCGGTGATGACGCTTAACAAACTCACGCGCCGCATTTCCAATTTGCGAATGACGCTTTTACTGTTTGTGGGGCAAATCATTTCCGGTTTGCTCATAGACGCGTTTTTATTAAATAAATTTTCACTGTACATATTGCTCGGCGCGGTATTCGCGGCGCTGGGTTTATGCCTTAACGGCTTAGGAGAAAAACGCCGCGCCGGAGGCGCCTTATGACAGAGCGCATCACGAGCGCGCGCAATCCCCGCGTCTTGGCGCTTAAACAGCTTAAAACACGCGCCGATCGCTTACAGGCAAACATATGCCTCATAGAAGGCGAAAAGCCAATCCGTGAGGCGATGGCCATACCCGGTTTGTTAAAGTCCTTATGGCTTTCGGACGGAGCTGGGACAAAGGAGCGCGCTGTGTGCGACCGGGCTGAATGCCCTGTTTACAGTGTACCCGACAGTGTGTTGATGGCTATCAGCAGCCGCCGAACACCACAGGGCATCCTCGCGGAAGCGGCCCTGCCGCAACCGCCGCAGGAGAACGGGTTAGGAGAAAGAATTATCGCGTTAGATCGCGTTCAAGACCCCGGTAATACCGGCACCATCCTGCGCACAGCCGCCGCGGCAGGTTTTACGGGCGCGCTGCTGTCGGAGGAGACAGTAGATCCCTACTCGCCAAAGGCGTTACAAGCGTCGGCGGGAAGCGTTTTTAACCTGCCTGTATTGGTAGCGGATATCGCGGACATTTTAGGCAGGCTCGGCAAACAAGGTTATTCCATTATTACGACGGAGCTAAACGGAGACCCTTTTTTCAACCGCCGAAACATTGCCGAACGGTTTACGCTGGTGATAGGCAACGAGGGAAACGGCGTTTCCGCTCCCCTTATCAATATAGCGACGCACCGCTTGGCCCTTCCCATGACCGGCCGTGTTGACTCACTGAACGCCGCGGTGGCGGCGGGCATTATGATATACGATTTATGCTTTGGTAAGACCCGTTCTTAGGTTGCGTCGCTGACATTTTTACTTAAGGTAACTTGCATTTTAACCGGCGCCGTTCCGGTAAGCAGTTCAGAGCGCGGATCGGGCTGCGTGAGCCCCGCGTACAGGCTGTACAGACCACCGCGTGTCACGCGGCGTTTCCCGTCATCATCCACGACAGTAAAGGCTTTTGGGTCCACAGTCAGCATAAACTCACCCGCTTCCCCTGCCTTGAGGAAAACGCGTTTGAAAGCGCACAAAACCGGATTGGGCGGCGCGAAGGGCGATGTTTCGTCTTTGATGTAAACCTGAATCACTTCTTCTGTATCCATCGCCCCTTTGTTATCCAGGCTGACCCATACCCGCGTTTCACAGCCATCCGTATCCGCCCGGGCGTTGTTTACCGTCACATTCGTGTACGTGAGCCCATATCCGAAGGGATAGAGCGGCTCTCCCTTAAAATACCTGTAGGTGCGGTTTTTCATGGAGTAGTCCTCAAAGCCCGGTAAATCCTCCACCCCGCGGTAGAAGGTTACCGGAAGCTTGCCGGACGGCGAGCATTTACCAAACAGGATGTCAGCGGCCGCCGTTCCGCCGGCTTGACCGGGATACCATGTCAGCAGGACGGCGTTTCCCTCCTCGGCGCAAACAGAGCTGCCCGCGCCAAGCAGTGTCACAACCGATTTACCGGATGACAGTACCGCTTTAATCAACCTTCGCTGTACACCCGGCAGTTCCAGGTCGTTTTTATCGCCCGAATAGAACGGATTACCCGTATCGCCCTCTTCCCCTTCCAAGGACGCATCCAGGCCGACACACACAATGACGACATCCGAGGCGGCGCAAACAGCCAACGCCTCCGATAACCGGTCATCCGGAAGGCTTAATCCGCTGGTACTGTCTTTATGCAAATGACAGCCTTGCGCGTACAGTACACGCGCCTTGCCCTCGCACGCATCTTGGATACCCCTTAAGAACGTGACATAGCGTGAGGAAGTGCCGCAATAGTTTCCTTCCAATACTTGAACGCTGTCGGCGTTAGGCCCGATGACGCCAATGGTCTTGATGGCGCTTAAATCAAGCGGAAGCAGCCCGTCATTTTTAAGGAGCACCATCGAACGTTGCGCGGCTTGAAGCGCCAGGGCATGATGCGCTTGCGTATCGTTTTGATCATATGTGATTTGGTTATATTCGCAATGAGGGTCAAACAACCCCAACAGGTAGCGTGTCGTCATGAGCCTGACTGCTGACAAACGGATATCCTCTTCTGTTACCAGCCCATCCTTTAGCGCCTGTATGAGGTGCAAATAGGTGTGGCCGCAGTTTAAATCGCAGCCGCGGCGCAGCGCCAGCGCAGCGGACTCCACCGCGGTAGCCGTTACGCCATGGTGCGTATGAAAATCGGCGATGGCCCAACAATCCGAGACGACATGCCCCTCAAAGCGCCATTCCTCCCGCAGGATATCTTGCAAAAGCACTTTGGAACCACACGCGGGCTCCCCGTTGACACGGTTATACGCGCCCATGACGGCTTCCACACCCGCCTCGGTAACAAGCGCCTCGAAAGCCGGCAAATAGGTTTCCGCCATATCTTTATCGCTGACACGGGCATCAAACTCATGGCGCAGTGCTTCCGGGCCGGAAT
>WRFT01000150.1 GCA_009776385.1 Clostridia bacterium | reverse complement strand
CGAATACTCATCGGCGACGACCAGCGGCTAGCGCAGGTTATTACCAACCTTTTATCCAATGCCGTTAAGTTTACGCCCGAAGAAGGAACCATCCGTCTGGATTCGCGGCTTGTTTCTATGGAAGATGATAACTGCTGTCTGCAGATTAGCGTAGAGGACACCGGTATCGGAATCACCGACGAGCAAAAGGCGCGTTTGTTCCGTAAGTTCGAGCAGGCCGAATCGGGCACGTCGCGGAAGTTCGGCGGCACGGGCCTTGGCCTTTCCATCTCCAAACGCATCGTGGAGCTAATGGGCGGCGAAATGTGGATTGAGTCTGAGTTTGGGAAAGGATCCAAATTTATTTTCACGATTATGCTCAAACGCGGGGAAGATGAAAAAACGCTGCTGCCGGAAGGCGTCAACTGGAACAATATACGTATCTTCGTGGTGGACGACGATCCGATAGTCCGCGAATTTTTCACTTCCAACTCCGAAGCGTGGGGTATTTCCTGCACTGTTGCCGCCAGCGGAGAGGAAGCCGTTAAAAAGCTGGAACAGGATAATGATTATGACATCCATTTTATCGACTGGCATCTGCCCGGAATGGACGGCTGCGAGGTTTCCCAGCTTATTCGGGAAAAATCAGAGGATAAGCTGCTTATTATTATCACCTCGTCCATTGACCGCTGCATGATAGAGGAAGAGGCGCGTGCGGCAGGCGTGGCAAAATTCTTACCCAAACCGTTATTCCCCTCCATGATTGTCGATATCATCAACGAGTCAATTGGCTTTGATAACGCGATAGAGCAAGATATCCACATCGATTATCAAGACGCGTTTGTCAGCAACACCATATTGCTTGCCGAAGACGTGGAAATTAACCGCGAAATTGTGTTGGCCTTGCTTCAACCCACAGGGTTGCATGTGGACTGCGCCGAAAACGGCGCGAAAGCGCTGGAGATGTTTAAAGAGGCGCCGGATAAGTACGACATCATTTTTATGGATGTTCAAATGCCTGAGATGGATGGCCATGAGGCGACGCGCGCCATCCGCGCCCTTGATGTGCCGAGGGCACAGTCGATTCCCATTGTCGCGATGACGGCCAATGTGTTCAGGGATGATATAGAAAAATGCCTGGAAGCCGGGATGAACGATCACATCGGTAAGCCGTTAGATTTTAATGAAGTTCTGGGCAAGTTAGGCACTTATTTATACAAAAGGGGGGAGTCATAAGGCATGGACGCGACAAATCGTAAAGAAAAGGTACCGCACGAGAAAAAGAATCCGGTACGCGAAAGAGTCATACCATTGGCTACAAAGGTTACGGTCATCGTATTGCTTATCATTTTAGTCAATACCATAACCATAGGCGTTGTCAGCTTTATCATCCATCGCGACGATTCCATACAAGCCAGTTCGGATAAGGCGATGGTCATCGCAAAGGCCGCCGCCATGTCTGTCACGCCGGAAGAATTCCGCAACGCCCTTCAAACAGGTGTTAAAAACGAGCATTACGCGCATCTGGAACAGCAATTTAAAAAAGTCAAGCAAGATGAGGGCCTCGCGTTTTTCTACGCCGGCTCGTTTGATCCTGTGGGTACGATTCATCCCGAGGGCGTCATTGATGCTACGACCGGTGAAGTGATGATCGTCAGTATGAGGATATACATAGAAGGCTCTCTTTTCGATTTAAACGGCGCGGTTCGCAATACGATGTTTGAAAAGCCCGCATTTGACGCTTTTGAGCTTGGTGAAGCCTGCGTGACCGAGCCTTACATTTTCAATGTAAACAACCGCCCGGGTATCGCGGCCTATGCGCCCATATTCGATGAAGACAACAAACCCATAGGGTTAATCGGCGTACTGATGAACATTGACGATGTCCTCGCCAGAAGCAATAATTTTGCGATGCTGATGTTCGGCATATCGCTTGCGTTGTTCATCGTAATCATTTGGATCCCGATTTTCTATCTAAGAAGGTCTGTGGCGCGGCCTTTGGCGTCATTGAAAACAGCGTCCAATAAGATAACACATGGTGAAATGGACAGCCAGATGCAGGTGAGGCAGTCTAAAGACGAAGTCGGGTTGTTGTCTAAAAACTTTTATACGATGCAAGAAATTGTTATCGGCATGCAAAACGACATTAAAAATATTGTGGACAACGCGCTTGACGGCAATTTGAGTTACCGCGTAGAGTCGGACAAGTATTCCGGCGAGTGGCGCGCGGTGATTTCAAAATTTAACGATCTGATGGATACCATCGCGCTTCCCATCGACGATGTTTCCACCGCCCTGCAGAAGATAGCCGGCGGTAATTTTGATACCCGCATAGAAAGCGCCTATCGGGGCGACTTTGACAAGATTAAACGGGCGGTTAACTCCACGGCGCTCGATTTGGACCATTATTTAACCGAAAAACTACAGGCGGAAGACGAGGCCTATAAGGCGGAGCTGGCAAAGGGCCAGGCTGAAGCCGTAGCCGAGGCGATGATGTCAAGCGCCCGATACGCCAATAAGATACAACGCAACTTGCTGCCGCAAAACGAGGCGTTTAAAGAAGCCTTCCCCGATTATTCGGTGATATGGCGGCCGCGTGACATCGTGGGCGGCGATTTCTACTGGCTTAAAAACCTAGATGAAGGCACGATGCTTTGCGTATGCGACTGTACCGGGCACGGAACGCCGGGCGCGCTGCTTACGATGCTTGTCGCCAGCACGCTGGAAACATTGATTTCAGAAGAACGCCATACCGATACGGCGCAGATACTGTATTTGCTTGACCAAAGGCTGGCAACCGTCCTGAACGCGAAGACCGACGATATCACCAGCATGGAGATAAACGACGGATGCGATCTGGTCGTGATGTACATTGCCAAGAACGGTAACATATCCATGTCCGCCGGAAATATCAATGTATTTGCCTGTGACGGGCATGAGGTTGCCCGGTACAGGGGGCAGCCGCTATTCATTGGCGAAGGCAGACTGAAGAGCAAAGATGAAGTGACGGTGGTTACCATCGCTCCGCCGCCGGGCAGCAAATTCTATGTTGCGTCCGACGGGTTGTCCGACCAAATCGGCAGCCACTCCAAAAAACAATTCGGCGTCAAGGAATTGGAACGCATCATCCTGGAAAACCACCACGAGCAGCAGGAAGTCATTACAAACAAGATATGGGACGCGTTTGAGGAACACAGGGGTGATGAACCGATGCGGGATGATTTTCAGTTGATTACGTTCAAGCTGTAAATGATACACATCCATTCCAATTTTGAGAGGAGCAGCCACCATGCTTGATATGACCGAATACACCGGGATAGTGGAAAAACTAAACATAAAAGTAATATACAACGGCCCCATGTGGGAAGACGGAATAAAGGGCCTTGCCGAAATGGTCAAGACGCACTTGTCACATGACCAGTTGGCAGGCACCGCGTCAAAGGCTGTTTTTTCCGTGTTTGTAGAACAAGTAACCAATATACTGATGCATTCCGCAGAAAAGGAACAGTATTCCCAACCGCCCAACTATGAAGTTGTCAATGTGCCGATAGGAACAGTGATTATGGGTAACCGAACCGATAAACGCGATACCTTCTTTGTTCAAACAAAGAATGCCGTAAAAAATGAGAGCATCGCGTTTTTAGCGGAGCGGATTAAGCATTTAAACTCATTGGATAAACAGGGAATCCGGCAGTTTCACAGAGAAGTAATACGGGATGAAAACGTCAATCCGGACAGTCAGGGAGCGGGGCTGGGGCTTATAGAAATCGCCAGGCGGGCAACGTCGCCTATCGGGTTTTCGTTTGAACCTATTTCTGACAGCATGTCTTTTTTCACGATGTATGTAGAAGTTGCGCGGGAGGGGGTATAGTTATGGCATTTAAGTTGGAACGGGAAAGAACCAAAACGACGCCGTACATCCTCATCGATGAGGAAAAAGGGTATATGTGTTTTGAGGGCGAGAGCTATTTTGAAGACATCGTCGGTTTTTTCAAAGAAATAAACGAGTGGCTTCAGGTGCATATGGCTTCCGATTTTACTCAGTTTACGTTTGACTGCGCTTTGGAGTATTTTAACAGTTCTACAAACAAACAAATATATAATATCCTTAGGCTGATGGACGCGGCCGCACCCGGTAAACAGGTAGTGGTTAACTGGATTGTCGCCAATGAAGATGACGATATGCTCATTGAAAGCGGCGAAGATTACCAAAACGATATGGAAAACTTAAAGTTCAATATTAAAATAACGGAAAGTTCTGTTGTATAAAAAGCGCTAGCGCGCCGCAGCCACACAATTCCCCGTATATTTTATGAACAGTGTTGTATGCCCTAAATTGTATAAACCCTACATAAACGCATGAACCCATGCGTTTATTGGTTTGTATCAATTCGGAAGGGATGGTCTAACCGCGAAATACGCGAAAGGCGCGGAAAACACCCTAGATCGCCACGCCGCCCTTGCGGCTCGCGATGAAATGCCGAAGGGTACACATTAATTAGAAAAGCAAATCCCATGGCTTCCGTCTTCGCGAGCCACGTGAGTGGCGTGGCGATCCAGGGGTTCTTCCACGCGTCATCATGACCCGGGTTTTTCTGGATCGCTTCACTCTGTTCGCGAAGACGGGGAAGGGACGGTTTAACCGCGAAATACGCGAAAGACGCGAAAAACACCCTAGATCACCACGCCGCCCTTGCGGCTCGCGATGACATGCCGAGGGGTACGCATTAGTTAGAAAAGTAAATCCCATGGCTTCCGTCTTCGCGAGCCACGTGAGTGGCGTGGCGATCCAGGGGTTCTTCCACGCGTCATCATGACCCGGGTTTTTCTGGATCGCTTCACTCTGTTCGCGAAGACGG
>WRFT01000149.1 GCA_009776385.1 Clostridia bacterium | reverse complement strand
GGCCCCCGAACTTTTACACGGTTATCATGAACGAGCAGGAGTTGCTGTCCCGCTGGGGCGTCGAAATGGTCCCGATCACCGCCCATCGTTTCGTGGCGGAGGTAAAGCGCATGGCCCTGGAGGATTCGCGCATCGATGCCGAAACGGCGCTCATAGCCCGGCGCGTCGATGTGGGCGCCACCCCTGTGGAAGCCTTGCGAAAAATAGCCGCCATGAAGCTATTCATGCTGGACTGGGCCGCGCGGGACGGTCTTTCAGCCATTGCGATACGCTGCCATGAAGATATACCGGATGCGCTGGAGTGCTATTCCTGCTTCGCAAACGCCGAGGTGACCGCCGCAGGCATCCCCGTGACCTGCGAGACGGACATACACGGCGCGTTGTCCGCCCTTTTGCTGCAACACGCGCAGATGGCGTTTGATCCGGTTTTCTTCGCAGACATCACCATTCGTCATCCCGTCAACGATAACGGCGTGCTGCTTTGGCATTGCGGGAACTTCCCAGCGTCACTGTGCAAGGCGGATGCAGCATGCGCCTTGAAGGGTCATTGCAACATCCCGCCGGGCCTGCCTGGAACCGGCAACCACGAAATCGAGGCCGGCGAGATCACGGTTTGCAGATTTGACGGTATGAACGGCGAGTACCGTCTGTTCGTGGGCGAAGGCGTTTCCATCCAAGGGCCTTATGTACGGGGAACCTATGCCTGGATGGAAGTGGATGATTGGGTACGATGGGAGCGAAAGCTGATCTATGGCCCCTATATCCATCATGTTGCGGGGGCAAGAGGCCGTAGTGCCGCAGCGCTTATCGAAGCGTGCCGGTATATTCCGGGCCTTTCGGCCGAAACGGCGTAGAGCGTCTCCCGCAGTAACAACAAAACAAACCGCCCTACGGAAAGGAGGCGAAGGGGTGTTACGATGATTATCCTGCTTCAACGGTATTCACACAAATTTGAAGGGAGAGGAAACACGTGAAAAGGAAACTGGTATTAACATTGGCCCTGCTGCTGGTGATGGCTATGGCCCTGCCGGCCTATGCGAGCAACCCAAAGGAGACAGACGAAATTTATTACAAGAAGTTCGATCCTCCCATTACGATTTCATCGGGTTTCCGTCAGTTGGATTCAACGGCGGACTGGTGGGAAGGGAATCCCCCGGACGGGGACAACCCATACACCCGTTGGGTACTGGATAAAACGGGCGTTCAGTACAAAGGCATGTTTGTCACATCCAATGACGCTGACCTGCAGCAGCAGTATAACCTGGCGCTTGCCGCCAACGATCTGCCCGATTTGGTTACCAAGGCGACAAAGGATATGATTAATCAGATGGCGGCGTCGGGTGTGTTGATGCCGCTGGACGACCTGATTGAAGAATGGTGCTCTCCGCTGACAAAGTACATCATTAATGAATGGGTGGACGCCACCGGCGGCCTTTTCTTCGCACCGGTCACCTATGAAGGCAAAATCTACGGTCTGCCTGAAAGCGGCGGCGGCGCGATGCCGGACTACCCGCAATACCGGGTGGATATCCTGTCCGGCCTGGGCAAGGAGATTCCAACGACGGTCGACGAGTTGGAAGATGTGCTTTCCGCATACCATGAAGCTTTTCCCAACGGCGTAGGGTTGGTGATGGACCAGGGGTTATATTCCGGGTTTAGGCTTCTGATGGATCCTTATGACGCGCATCCCCGAATTTGGATTGAGGGCGATGACGGCAAACTGGTGTATGGTTCTACCTTGCCGGAAGTCAAGGAAGGACTTGCCGCCCTGCGCCGGTTCTACGAAAAGGGATACCTTGATCCGGAATTCTATACAAAATCCATGGAGAAAGCCGGCGAGAGCGTTTCCGGCAATAACGCGCTGCTTTATGAGGGAAACTGGTATTCTACATATTATCAATTTAACCCCCGTGCCGCATGGGAAGTAGATAACTCCGTCAAGGTAATGGGCGGTCCCTACCTTACTGTAGACGGCGGGAAACAGCACGCCAGGGAATACATGTCCACCGGAAACACAAACTGGGCTATCAGCGCCAAGTGTGAACACCCCGAGGCTATGTTCATTATACTAAACTGGCAAATCCAGTCCTCCTTCCGGGATCAGGCGGATCTGTACGAACTGTTCGGCGACCAGATGCTCTACGAGTACGAGGTTGAAAAGCCGGCCATTAACTCCGATGAAATTGAAGCGGCCAAAGCCGAAGGGAAAACCGGCGACGATATACCCAAGGCCATCCGCGGCTACTTGGCGGAAGGCCCCGGCAATACGGACATGCAGAGCTTTAGTGAAAGGTTCATGCCGATAATGCGGACCCAGTACGGCTTCTATCTGCACAGCCGGCCTAACCAGGAAACGCGCCGTTTCGAGCGTTTCAAGCACGCCTATGAGACAGACGACTGGAGTGGTGTCCCGGCAACCTGGAAAGATCAATACTGGGGCATCACGATGCTTTGGGAAGCCATGTTCTCCGGAATCGACGTGTTTAGGGAAGCGGGCGGTAATGACATCGTCACCTTCAACAAATTCGTCGGCGCGCCGACCGAGTCTATGACGACCTACAAAGGCTATCTGGACAAGCTGGAACAGGAAACGTTCACTAAGATCATCGTCGGCGAGCTTCCATTGGATGCCTTTGAGGATTTCGTCAACCAATTCTACGCCTTCGGCGGCACGGAGATGACCGAGGAGGTCAACGCATGGTATGATTCCCTGTAATACACGGCACGCTTGACCGATTGCGCTGGGGGCGCTCGCCGTCCCCAGCGCCTGCTTATATTTATATGGATGGAAAGAACGCGGAGGGGTCTATGGAAATCAGAAAGACGCGGTGGAATTTAAAGAAAAACGGCATCCTATACGTGATGCTGATTCCGGCTTTTGCGCTGCTGGCGATATTTAGTTATTATCCTCTCTACGGGCTTGTCATCGCCTTTCAAAACTTTATGCCGGGAAAGGGATTTTGGGGCAGCCAATGGGTGGGGCTTCGTAATTTTCGCATGTTCTTTATGATGCCGGACGGCCTTCAGGTGGTACGCAATACCTTTGTAATCGCCGTGTCCAAGATCATTTTCGGCAATCTAACGTCGATTGTATTCGCGTTGCTGCTCAACGAGGTCCGTGTCCTTCGCTATAAAAGGATGGTGCAGACGCTGGTGTATTTGCCCCATTTTCTCTCCTGGGTCGTTGTCGGCGGCGTTTTCATCGACCTGCTGGGCAGCAGGGGTATTGTGAACCTGATACTATCCCTATTCGGGGCTAAACCCGTCGCCTTCCTCGGCAATGCGTCCATTTTCCCCGTCACGATCGTGGTTACGGACATCTGGAAGGGTTTTGGCTGGGGCGCCATCATCTACCTGGCGGCTTTAAGCAACGTGGACGTACAACTCTATGAGGCGGCCATCATCGACGGCGCCAACAAATGGCAGCAGGTGTTCTACATTACCATTCCCGCCCTATTGCCCACCATTGCCGTCGTCTATACGCTGGCCTTAGGCAATGTACTCAACGCCGGGTTTGAGCAAGTACTGATGCTGTACAATCCGGTGGTATATTCCACCGGCGACATCATAGACACGTATACCTACCGCGCCGGCCTGGAACAGTTCCGTTACAGCTATTCCGCCGCGGTCGGCATGTTTAAGTCCGTGGTCGCGGGAGCGCTGATTATTCTTTCCTATCGTCTTGTATACCGTTATTCCGACTACCGGATCTTCTAGGGGGTGATACCATGCACGCAACTAAGGGCGAAAAGGTTTTCCAGGGCATTAATTATGGCCTGTTGGCTGTCGTCAGTCTGATCTGCCTGTTTCCGATGATCCACATCATCGCGCTCTCCTTCAGCCACAGCGCCTATGTCGCAGCGAACATGGTCACCTTTTGGCCGGTCAAGCCGCATATACTAAACTATAAGTTCATCTTTGAACATACCTCCATGGTAACTAACATGATGATGTCCATCCAGCGCGTACTGGTAGGGACTGCGGTCAATATATTTCTGGTGCTCATTACGGCTTACCCCCTTTCCTATGACGGAACCGAACTGAAGGGGCGCAACACACTGATGTGGATTCTTGTGGTACCGATGTTTTTGCACGCCGGTTTAATTCCTAATTATATCTTAATCAGCCGCCTTGGCCTGATGGATTCCCTGTGGGCGCTCATCCTGCCGGGCGCGGTGACCATTTGGAATATCATCATGATGCAAAATTTCTTTCGCAGCATGCCAAGGGAACTGCATGAAGCCGCCCTGATTGACGGCGCGGGGCATCTGACGGTACTGTTCCGCATCCTCGTTCCTTTGAACCTGGCGGCTATCGCGACATTGTCTTTATTCTGCGCCGTTAACCACTGGAACGCCTGGTTTGACGGCATGATTTATATCCGGCACCCTCAGAAAATGCCCGTTCAAACGGCCCTGCGTTCGTTGATGAAGGTAACCGCGCATATCGTGGGTCAGGAACGCTTTTATACGCCGGAGGAACTGGCCATGCTCAGCGACCGATCGCTGACCTGCGCGAAAATCGCCTTTACAACACTGCCAATATTGGTGATTTACCCCTTTGTGCAGCGCTTCTTCGTTAAGGGGGTTATCATCGGCGCGGTGAAGGGGTAATCGCAAAAGATAAGGAGATACCATGGAAGGTTTTCTGATGGAATACTGGGCGGAGTTCGACCCAAACATCTCCAACTACGCAGATGGCCGCTGGCGGGTGTGCGACCCGTACGCGCGGCTGTCCGAATGGCAGCAGCAGCGGTGGGAAGGGAACTGTAACGGCTTGTTACTGCTTTCACTGCCGTTGGCGCCGGATACCCTTCAAGCCGCCGAGCTGTACGCGGAGG
>WRFT01000148.1 GCA_009776385.1 Clostridia bacterium | reverse complement strand
TATCTCCTCCGGATGAAGACGGGCGTACACACGGGACGCTTTCATACAATAAGAAACGCAAAACATGGGTGGTACGCGGGGATCCGAACGTAACGGAACTGTGCAAACGTATTTTCCCGGGTTCGGAGGGCGGACGACGCGGCTCCGCGGTGTTTGCCGCGCATCGCAGGCTGATTGGCGAGTTGAACTGGCTGATGCTGCGCTATCCTTTGGAAATTAAGCCGCAGGATCGCCCCTTATGGGAAAAAGCCATTCAAGAGGCGCGCGCTTACGCCATCCGTCGGGAACTGGCGGCCCTGGCGCCGCAGAAATCCGACCCGCCAGAGGGTACGTTTAACGGGTGTTTAATGGAGTTTCAACGGGAGGGCCTGGCGTTTCTCATCAATCAGGAACGATGCCTGCTGGCTGACGAAATGGGTTTGGGCAAGACCGTGCAAGCCCTCGCGTTTCTAGCTGCCGAAGGCGCGTTTCCGGCGCTGATTATCCCGCCGGCGCATTTAATTTCCAACTGGCGAGGCGAAATCATTCGTTTTTTAACCATTCAGGGACGCGAGCCGCGTGTGCATATCATCAAGGGCCTCAAACCATATCCGCTTCCGGAAGCCGACATCTACTTGATGCACTACCTGCTGCTGCGCGGATGGAAACAGGCCTTCAGCCGCCTGCAGTTTGCCGCCGTTATCTTTGATGAGGCGCAGGAACTGCGGCACGCGGGCACCGAGAAGTATTCGGCAGCCAGCCTGCTGGCGGGAAACTGCCGGCGCGTCGTTGGCTTGAGTGGGACGCCCATATATAACACAGGCGGCGAGATATGGAATGTGATTAATATTCTGGATTTTCATTTCTTAGGAAGCTGGGATAGTTTTTCAAGAGAATGGTGCTACGGTTACGGGCAGTCCATCGTTATCAAGCCGGAGTTGCTGGGGGCGTATCTCAAGCGCGAGGGCATGATGCTCAGACGGGTCAAGGAAGATGTCATGACCGAGCTGCCGCCCAAACGCCGCTTGGTTACGGCTATTGACAGCGATGACTCCTTATACCAAAGGCTGGCAGCTTCCTTTACAGATACGCTGCGGACATTGCGAGACGCCGCCTTGCCTCCCTCCGAACGCGCGATACTTGAAAACATCGTCAGCCAGGAAGACCGGCAGGCTACGGGGATTGCCAAAGCGCCTTTTGTATGCCAGTTCGTGCGCGCGCTGGTGGAGGGCGGCGAAAAGGTACTCCTCTTCGCGCATCATCACAAGGTAATGGACGCTTATAAGAGCGGGCTTAAGTCCCTGTCACCCGGTTTTATCACGGGCCGCGAAAATACGGCGCAAAAGGATTTAGCCGTTCAAAGGTTTATGGAGGGGCGGACAAATTTATTATGCCTGTCACTCAGGTCGGCTTCCGGGCTTAACCTGCAACGCGCCGGTTGTGTCGTCTTTGGTGAGTTGGATTGGTCTCCGGCAGTTCACGCGCAAGCGGAAGACCGCGCGCACAGAATAGGTCAGGCGGATTCCTTGCTTTGCTATTATCTGGTTTCACCCTCGGGATGCGACGCGGATATGCAGGAGGCGCTCGGTTTAAAGGTCAGCCAGTTTGTGGGTTTGATGGGCGATAAGCAAGTGCCCCTCCCGGTCATGGCGCAAAACGCGCTCTACGCGCGCAGGCACGCGGAAAAACTGTTGGAGCGGTTGACCGCAGCGGAAGCGAATATTGCGATTGTCAATGATAATTAAACTACTTGCCAACCACGCATGACCGGGAACGCTTACAGGTTTATTCCGGAAAAACCAAGGGGTACTCCGATACGGGGTTGGTTAAAGACGCTCCGTTTTTTTGCAATACGGACAGGAGACTGTCGATATTCACCTGTTTATCGTATGGCGTCGGGGTAAAGTCATTGGTATCCGTCCGGCTGGAAATACGGGCAGGAATGATTCTAAAGCCTTCCCCCGTCACGATATCGTCTTTCACGCGGAACCGCGCTTGAAACACAAAGGTGCTCATATCACTGGGTTTAATGTTTCCGGCGAATGAGAAGTTGCCTAAAGAGTAGACAATATACTTATCATTATACTCCTCAATGGGATTGATGCGATGGCTGTGATGGCCTAAAACCAGGTCCGCGCCCGCGTCGATTGCGGACTTGCCCAGCCGTTGTTGGTTGGCATTGGGCTTATAATCCAATTCCCGTCCCCAGTGAAAGGATACAATGACTAAAGGATAACGCGCCTTGGCCGCCGCAACCTCCAGCGGCACTTGGGTAAAAAGGCGGTCGTACGCGTCGAAGGTTTGGTAGGCCAGCAGGGCCACTTGCACGCCCTTGACTGTCACCACGCCTATTTCTCCCTCACAGGTATAAACAACACCGGCTGCCGTTAATGTTCTTTTGGTTTCGGCGAGCCCTTCGGCGCCGAAATCGTTGGCGTGGTTATTCTCTAATGTTACGGCTTCCACCGAATTGTTCGATAGAAGCGCGACATACTCGGGCGGCGCTCTGAATAGGAAATCGTTATTCATTTTATTGGCGGGCGGCCTGGCAACCGTCGTCAGCGTCCCCTCAAAATTGATGAGGGTCAGGTCATCGGCTTCAAAGACATCTTTAAAATTCTTAAACGCGAAATTGATATCGTTCTTTTGCCTCTCCAACTCTTTGACAAAGATGCTTTTACCGCTCGACTTATAATTACTGCCTATAGTTACATCACCCGTCGCGGTCACGGTGATGATGACGGATCCGTCCGGTTCCGTTTCGAAGGAAGCGGCGGACGGCGTAACTATTGCAAGCGATGAGGCCGGGTCATCAGAGGCGGTATCCTCTAAACCGGTTGATACATCCTCTTCATCACTTGTGGCGTAGATGATTCCGCCCAATGAGTACTCCTCATCCGCTTGACAACAGGCAACGGGTATCGCCGCCAACAGTATGAAAGCGATGACAATAATAAACCGTTTTGTCATGTATTTGTTCCCTTCCGCCGGATAACTTCCGGCAATGACTAAAATAAACCCGTAATGCGTCCGTTTTCATTTACGCCAATGCTTTGCGCGGCGGGAACCTTCGGCAGCCCGGGCATGGCGATGATATCACCCGCGAAAGCCACGACAAAACCGGCGGACGCGGACGGGCGCACCTGACGGATGTGCAATGAAAAGCCGGACGGCCTTCCCGTTAGGGAGGGATTATCCGATAAAGAGTATTGCGTTTTAGCGATACAAACGGGAAAGCCGCGCATGCCGTCTTCTTCCAGGCGGCTTAGGTCCTTCAGTACACCATTACCGTATATAACGCCGTCCGCACCGTATACTCTGCGGGCCACCGCTTCTATCTTCTCGCGCAGAGGTATATCGCCGGGATAGGTATAGCATGGTTCCGTGCGGCCATTGGCTGCCTCGGCCGCCAAATCCGCCAGTGCCGTAACTCCCTTCCCGCCCAGCGCCCAGCCGTCGCATATGGCCGCGGGCGTAACCTTATCCCTGCATCCCTCAAAAAGCGCGTCCAGCTCCGCGTCCGTATCGGATGAAAAGCGGTTGACCGCCACCACACAGGGGAGATTCCAAATATGGCGTATGTTATGAAGATGCGCGTATAAGTTATGCAGCCCCTTTTGAAGCGCAGGTACGTTTTGTTCGGACAAAGCCGCCTTTGGTATGCCGCCGTGCGCTTTCAGCGCGCGTACCGTGGCAACCAATACGACGGCATCGGGCCACAGGCCACTCATGCGGCATTTGATATCTATAAATTTTTCCGCGCCCAAATCTGCGCCGAAACCCGCCTCCGTCACCACGTAATCAGCCATTTTAAGGGCGGTTTGAGTGGCAATTACGCTGTTACAGCCATGCGCGATGTTCGCGAACGGCCCGCCGTGCATCAAACAGGGCGTGCCGCCCAACGTTTGTATTAAGTTCGGCTTGATGGCATCGCGAAGGAGCGCCGTCATAGCGCCTTGAGCCTGCAGGTCACCGGCTGTTACGGCCTTTCCGGATCGATCGCGCGCGACGATGATTCGCGCGAGACGTTCTTGAAGATCACGAATATCTGAGCTTAAACAGAAGCATGCCATGACCTCGCTAGCGGCCGTAATATCAAACCCGTCCTCACGCGGATATCCGTTTCCCTTACCTCCAAGCCCCGTAATCATTTGCCGCAGCTGCCGGTCATTGATATCCATACAGCGGCGGAATGATACGCGGCGGGGGTCGATATTTAAAGGATTCCCCTGCTGGATATGGTTATCTACCATCGCCGCGAGAAGGTTGTTAGCGGAAGTAATGGCGTGCAGGTCGCCCGTAAAATGCAGGTTAATGCTTTCCATAGGCAGAACCTGAGCGTATCCCCCGCCCGCGGCGCCGCCCTTGACGCCGAACACCGGCCCTAAAGACGGTTCACGAAGCGCCAGCATGGTTTTTCTGCCGGTTGCGGCCAGCCCGTCCGCCAAACCAACACTGACGGTCGTTTTCCCTTCGCCCGCGGGCGTAGGGTTCATGGCAGTCACCAAAATCAGCTTGCCTTTACCCGGCAGGGAGGCGTAGGGTTCCGGGTCTACCTTGGCTATCCACTTTCCGTACGGAATTAAGGATTCGGCAAGAAACCCCGCTTCCTCCCCTATATCCATGATAGGTTTCATCTTTGCCGCCTCGGCTATGTCGATATCCGAAACCAGTCACTTCACCCCCCCCCCAGAAAATACCGTGCCGATCCGCCAGACGATGAGGCTTAACTTATAACCGTTCCGTGGCTATTCCGGCATCCAGGCTAACTCAACCACACCGCCGCGCGCCTCAACGATACGTTTTTGAGACGGAATGGCGACACGGAAGGCGCCCGCCGCACCCGACGAGCGAACCGTTAC
>WRFT01000147.1 GCA_009776385.1 Clostridia bacterium | reverse complement strand
GCGCAGGAGATGATACCCGCGTTTTGATTAAGCCTCCCTTTACCCCGCACGGTCGTATCCTCCTTGGCCGGTCTGTCTGGCGGCGCCCGCCATATACATGCCCAGTTCGCGCATGGTGGTTTGCTTCGGATCGAGCTCGCCGACGATTTCGCCCTCGTACATCACCAGAATCCTGTCAGAAATGTTCATGACCTCCTCCAGCTCCAGAGAGATTAGCAGCACCGCCTTTCCGGCGTCACGCTGCGCGATGAGTTGTTTGTGAATCGTCTCAATCGCACCGATATCCAATCCGCGGGTGGGCTGAACAGCAACCAGTAAGTTCTTTTTCTGGTCGATTTCCCGGGCGACAATAGCCTTTTGCTGATTTCCGCCGGACATGCTGCGCGTGACCGTATCCGCCCCCTGGCTGCTGCGTACGTCGAAGCGCGTGATAAGGTCGTCCGCATATTGACGAACCGCTTTTTTTAAAATGAAGCCGCGGGATTGAAAACCCGCTTGCCAATATCGTTGAAGCACAAGGTTTTCCTTGAGCGTATAGTCTAATATTAAACCATGCTTATGCCGGTCCTCGGGAATATGGCTGATTCCGCGTTTGGACCTTTCCCGAATGGAGGCGCCTGTTATATCCTTCCCGTTTAAAAGGATTACGCCGTCGCCGGGTTTTTCAAGCCCCGTCAGCGCGGCGACAAATTCTGACTGGCCGTTGCCTTCAATACCCGCGATGCACACGATTTCACCCGCATACACCTTTAAGGATACATCCTTGACGGCGTTGTTCTTATGCAGCTTGGAAGGCACGGTTAGCTTTTGCACCCATAAAACCAAATCGCCCGTCTTGGCGGGAGCTTTTTGAATTGAAAAATCTACGTCACGCCCGACCATCATATGCGACAGGCGCTCCTTTGTTGTATCGGCAATGTTAACCGTTCCCACGCATCGGCCCTTGCGCAAGACCGTGCAACGGTCCGCGGCGGCCATGATTTCGTTTAGTTTATGGGTGATAAATACAATTGATTTACCCTCTTTTGCGAAATTACGCATGATTTCCATGAGTTCATCAATTTCCTGGGGCGTTAAAACGGCCGTTGGTTCATCGAAGATGAGTATTTCATTGTCCCTGTAAAGCATTTTTAGTATTTCCACACGCTGCTGCATGCCTACGGAAATATCCTCAATCAGCGCGTCCGGCTCTACACGCAGGCCGTATTGCTCGCTTAAATCGGTTATTTTTTTTCGCGCGGCCGCCGTGTCTAAAAAGCCACGCTTGGTGGGTTCCGCGCCCAGCATAATATTGTCGATGACGGAAAAGACCTCCACGAGTTTGAAATGCTGATGTACCATGCCTATTTTTAAGGCATTGGCGTCATTCGGGTTATGTATGCGGGCGGGACGGCCATGAATAAAAATATGACCCTTATCGGGTTGATACAAACCGAAAAGGATACTCATAAGTGTGGACTTGCCCGCGCCGTTTTCGCCCAGCAGCGCGTGTATTTCGCCCTTGCGAACCTCGAATGTGATATCATCGTTGGCGATAATTCCGGGGAACTCTTTGGTGATACCCTGCATACTGATGACAATGTCGTCCATATGATCTCCTTCGCGCGGATGGAGCGTTTACCTAGCAAAGAAGGGCCGGACCAACGCCCGGCCCTTCCAGAAAGCCGTGTTTATCGGACTTAATTATTCCTGATAATCCACATCGATGACAACTTCCGGACGCTCGTCAATATTGTCGGAGACGGCGATTTCACCGGACTTCACCTTCGCGAAGAGCTCTTCGTACTCTTCTACCGTGAAGCCGTCCAAACGCCAGGAGCCTTCATCCGTGGGCAGCCCTACGCAGTCGTCCTTCGCGCCCAGCGTTTCGACAGCGCCGGCCATATGCTCCGGCCACTCGCCGCCATTGGCGTACAGCGCGGTCAGGCTCTTGACAACGGAGTTATGCAGCGCCTTCATAGCGGAGGTGATAATCAACTCGGAATCCAACGCCTGGTCGGTATCCACGCCGATGACCTTGGCGCCGGCTTGTTCCGCGGCAGCCACACAGGACAGATAGATTCCGCCGCCGCAGGCAAATACCACTTCGATGCCTTCCGTGTACCAGCCGTCCATCTTGATTTTAATTTCATCCAGCGGCCAGAACACTTGGCTGTACCAGTACTTTAACACGATTTCATCTTCAATGCCAAGTTCCACAGCCGCGTCGTTCACGCCCTGTACGAAGCCGTAGCCGTAGCGAACAACGGCGGGAACATCCATGCCGCCCAAGAAGCCCAGCTTGGTGTAGCCGGCTTTCACGGCCGCATAACCCGCGAAATACCCCGCCTGCTCTTCCTGATAGAGGATGGAGTAGATGTTGGGCAGGCCCGCTCCCTCTTCGGCGGGGCCGGAGTCCAGAAGCAGAACGTTGATGTCCGCATACTTGCCGGCAATGGTAGCCGCTGAATCAGCAAAGAGCCAGCCCGGCAGTACGACGACCTTCGCGCCCTTGGCGATGGCGGCTTCGATTGTGTCGATACGCGCTTCGTTGGAGTCTTCCGAGGGCCGGTAGTAGTTATAGGTGATACCGTTGGTTTCCGCGAAATCCTTCACGCCTTCCCAGGAACTCTGGTTGAAGGAGTGGTCATCGATATTGCCCACGTCGGTTACCAGCGCGATCTCATAAGTCTCATCTGAGGCAAGCGCGCCGAAAGGAACGGCTAACATGCAGACAAGGAGCAACACCAAGAGCTTTTTCATAGAAAAGATCCTCCCCATATACTTATATTGTAACCTGCGTTACAGCGCCAGTATATCAATTTTCCCCAAGGATTTCAAGTATACACGATGCCCGCAGGTTATGAACATACCTTTACTTTTCCGTTAAAATAGTGTTTAAATCAAGACTCTCCCATCAGGTTTGAGAAACCCTCACCCAGCGCCTCATGCGCGCCGGTGACGAACATGAACGCCTTTTCATCTTCCTGACGGACGATTTCCTTCAGCCTGGGGAGTTCTTGAGAGGTAATGACACACAAAAGGACGCGCCGTTCTACGCCCGTATACGCGCCCCGCGCCACCAAATATGTCACGCCGCGGCTCAGTTCACTCATCAATCTGTCCGATATCGTGTCTTCCCGGATGGTGATGATATAACATGCCTTCGCGGTAGTAAAGCCTGTCAGCACGGCGTCCATCACCCAGGTGGATACAATAATGCAAAGAAGCGCGTACAGCGCGTGCTCCGTATTAATAAAAATACCGGCGCCGATAATGACCACGCTGTCTATGGAAAAAAGAATCGCGGGCACGCTGATAAAGGGGAAGCGTTTATGAAGCAGTTTGGCAATCATATCCGTTCCGCCCGTCGTGGCGTTACTGCGCAGAATCAAGCCCAATCCGGCGCCTAAGAGCATTCCGCCGAAGAGCGCGCTCAGCAGCGTGTTGTCTGTCACGGGCGCAAAGCCCAAAAGGTCTATCGCGGCGGAAAAAAGCAGCAACCCGATAAGGGACCGCAAAGCAAACACTTTACCGATGGAGCGGAAGCTGATAATAAACAAAGGCAGATTCATGATAAGGCTCGTCAAGCCCACCGGCAGCTTATACAGATAGTGCAGGATGGTGGTAACACCCGTCAAGCCTCCGGGAGCGATGTTGTTGGGCACTAAAAACAAAGGATAGGCGGCTCCGCCAAGGAGGCAGCCCAGAACGATTTGCGCGTATGCGCCCAGTCTTTCTTTGCCCGCAGGGGTCAACCGCGTCTTCATCTTCACGGAACTTGCACGCCGTCCATGAAGGGAGCGCGCGTGAGGGCATGCACCTGACGAACGAAAGCAAACTTATCCTTTGCCTCAAACAAGGAGGTGCCCATCACGGCGATATCCATGCCCGCGTTCATGAGCGCCGGCAGGTTATCTAAGTTGATGCCGCCGTCCGCCTCGATAAAGCCCGTATATCCGGCAGCCCTGATGGTTTGAACTTTACCGAGTGTATCGACCATAAACTCCTGCCCGCCGAAACCGGGTTCCACTGCCATGACCAGCACCAGGTCGATATCATCCAAAAAGGGGTTCAGGACGCGGATATCCGTGCCGGGTTTAACCGATACACCCGCGCTGGCGCCGGCTTCCCTAATCTTCTTGAGGGTTGCGCGCAGGTCCGCAACGGTCTCGAAATGGACGGTTAAAAAATCCGCGCCCGCGTCGATGAAACGATTGATGTACCGTTCAGGCCGCATCACCATCAGGTGTACATCCAAAGGCAGGCTTGTCTTACGCTTCATTGCCGAGACAAGGGAGGGCCCGTGCGCGATATTAGGTACGAAGATGCCGTCCATGACATCAATGTGGAACATGTCGCATCCGGCGTCTTCCATCAGATGCACTTCCCGGCTTAAGTGCATCACATCCGCCGCCAGTATGGATGCCGCGATTTGAATCACTGCCAATCCCTCCTTAATGTATTATTCCAACGGCACGCTTATATCGGTATAAAAGTCGCCATTTAAGTATACTTTATACTGCGCGTCGCCCGGTGTATCGCTGAAGACCTCCGTCTGAAACTCGATTTCCGTAGACGCCGCGTGCATTGCGGAATATTGTTCTTCCTCGGAACCGTCCTCCCGTATGTAAACGATTTTTACCTGTGTCCCTTGTGATGATTCGGGTATGGATACCATTATCAGCGCGCGGTATCTGACCTGTGTAAATACCGATACGGCTACCACCGTTCCCGTTACGACCGGTGTACCGCCGGACGGCTTTTGCGCAGCGATAATTCCAACCCGTTCGGGATCCGTCGTATTCAGGCTTTCCATCACGCCGGGCATCAAACCCAAAAGATTAATGGTGGCTTCGGCTTCTTCAAAAGACAAGCCCGTCAGTTCCGGCATT
>WRFT01000146.1 GCA_009776385.1 Clostridia bacterium | reverse complement strand
TACGCTGGCTGCGGCGACGGGTGAGGACGCCATGACCATTGAGGATGTATACGAACCGTTTTTAATGCAGTTGGGCTTCCTGATGCGTACGCCGCGCGGGCGGGTCTGCACACCGCTGGCGTATGCGCATATGGGGCGCGTACCTCCGGATAAAGGCGGGCCGCAAGGGGACGCGCAGATGGCCTTTGAAGTGTGAGAGCGCCCTATTGAAGACTTCCGATTTTTATTATGAACTGCCCGCGGAGCGCATCGCGCAAACGCCCGCGGAGCCGCGTGATCAGTGCCGCCTGTTGGTATACGATACGCGGACTGGCATACGGGAACACCGCCGCTTCACGGATATTGTTTCCTATCTGCGGCCGGGCGACGCGTTGGTTATTAACGAAACGCGGGTACTGCCCGCGCGGCTATTGGGTGTGAAGGAAAGCGGAGGAACACCCGTTGAACTGTTATTGCTTAAAAAAACAGGCGCGGATGAATGGGAAACGCTCGCCCGCCCGGGCCGCTGCCTAAAACCGGGCGCCGTGTGTCTTTTTGGCGGGGGTGAACTGCGCGCCGAAGTGTTGGCGGTATTAAGCGCGTCAGGCGGACGGATTGTACGCTTTACCTACCGGGGCGCCTTTGGACCCATACTAAGCCGCTTGGGGCAAACCCCTCTGCCGCCCTATATTTTAGAAAAACTGGACGACGCGGAACGTTATCAAACGGTATACGCACAAACGGAAGGCAGCGCCGCCGCGCCCACGGCGGGCCTGCATTTTACAAACGCCCTGCTGGAACGCGTCCGCGAAGCGGGCGTTCAGGTGATACCCATTCTGCTGCACGTGGGCCTGGGAACATTCAGGCCCGTCAAAGTGCGTGACATTCAAGACCATCATATGCACGCGGAATATTATGAAGTGTCCAAGCAAGCCGCCGAACGCATTAATGACGCGAGGGATGCCGGAGGCCGCGTTATTTGCGTGGGAACCACCTGCGTTCGCACCTTGGAAACCGTTAGTGACGACAGCGGGCGCATCCATTCCGGAAGCGGTGAAACAGATATCTTCATCACGCCGGGCTACAAACTAAAAGCCGCCGACGCGCTGATAACGAACTTTCATCTTCCGGAAAGCACGCTGCTCATGCTGGTCGCCGCCTTCATCGGGCGGGAAACGATGCTGGATATCTACCGGGAAGCCATCCTCATGCAATACCGCTTCTTTTCCTTCGGGGACGCGATGCTCATTACATAAAAGCGAACTTGCGTCGGTATGACCCGACAGGGCATGCTTGCCGCTTAGGCTAAAGGCGGCCGCGGTTCTTTTGCCGATTCGCCGGCCGCTTCCTCAAACCGCGCAAGCATCAGGTCATAGGCGCGGTTCAAGTCCGGATCGTTTAAAAATAAGCCGGAGGATCCCAGCACAAACACCTCCGCGCCCGCGTCACGTAAAAGTTTGAATGTCGCAGGGTTACATGCTCCGTCAACTTGAATGAGGTAGGTATAACCGTGTTTTTCTTTTTCCTCCCGCGCCCGGCTTATTTTGCTTAAAACCTGCGATATAAATTTTTGCCCGGCATAACCCGGATCTACGGTCATGATGGTTAATAAATCCAACATATCCAGATAGGCGCAGGCGGCGTCAAGCGGTGTAGCGGGGTTGAGCGCCGCTCCTTTACCGCAGCCCAGGGCCTCGATTCGCCTCAAGGTGCGGAACGCGTCCGATTGGATGGTTTCGGCATGTACGCTAATATAGCGTACGCAGCAATCAGCCAGAAGGGGTATCCATTGGTTCGGCGCGGTCGTCATCAGATGCGCTTCAATGGGAATGGTACTCACCTGCTGCACGGCCCGAATCATATCCGGAGACAGGGCGATGTTTGGGCAGAAATGCCCGTCCATGATGTCCGCGTGCAGGAAGTCCGCACGCAGGTTTAGTATGGAAAGCTGGCCGCGCAGGTCAAGTATATCCGCGCACATCAGCGAGGGAGAGAACAAAGCGCGCATAGGCGTCTCCTTTCGATTAAATATCCCCGGGATGGCCCTTTAATATGCGGTTTATTATACGGCGCCGTCCCATTCGCGCGGTACGCGCATCAACCGCCGTATCCCGCGCCGAGGCGTGTGAAGAGCGCAAACACGTCTTCCGCCTTTAATGCGGCCTTCTCGCCGCCCTGTATATCTTGAACTATTTTCCCCGCGTCGAACATTAAAAGCCGGTCCCCGTATGCCGCGGCGTGGCGCAGGTTATGGGTAACCATGAGCGTGGCGAGCTGTTTTTCCCTGACAAGCTCATTGGTTAGTTTCATAATAACCTCCGCCGTCTTGGGGTCCAATGCGGCGGTATGTTCATCTAAAATGAGGAAAGATATAGGCGTCATGGTTGCCATCAACAGCGCCATCGCCTGGCGCTGCCCCCCGGACAACGCTTCCGCGCGCATGTACAGTTTGTCCTCAAGCCCCAGATGAAGCCGTGCGAGCAGGCTTTTATAATACGGAATACGCGCTTTCACCGTTCCGGGTGTCAATCCGTATCCGTGCCCCTTGTTATCCGCCAGAGAGATGTTTTCCAGAAGCGTCATTCCGCCGCAGGTTCCCATCGCGGGGTTTTGATAAACGCGTCCGACGCGGGCATAACGGCGGTGTTCTTTTTCTTTTGATATATCTTGGCCGTAAAGCATCACCCATCCCGAATCCGGGCGTGTTTGGCCGCAAATGATGTTTAAAAGGCTTGTTTTGCCGGATCCGTTAGAACCTACGACGGATACGAACTGCCCCTTTGGCACCTTCAGGAACAGGTTGCAAAACAGACGGGTTTCATTAACGGTTCCCGGAAGATAAGTCTTGTAAATACCCTGCATCTCAAGCATGCGGCTTTACCTTTCTGACGCGCGTCTTGCCCAGAATGAGGATGACTAAAAACAAGGCGGCCGTTATCAAGCGCAAATCCGTCGGCGCCAGCCCTAAAGACAGCGCGGCGGATACGCATGCCTTATACAGAATTGATCCGGCGATAACCGCCAGCGTATTTTTTAACCGGGGCAGCTTACTAAACATGTTCAAGCCGATAATGACGGAAGCCAAACCTGTTACCAGCGTACCCGTCCCCATGGAGATATCAAAAAAACGCTGATGCTGGCACATGACAGCCCCGGCAAGCGCGCAAAAAGCGTTGGCGATCATCAGGCCCTGAATCTTTACATATCCGCCGTCTTTGTTTAATGCCGCTACTACGGACGGGTTATCCCCTACGGCGCGCAGAAGATAACCCGCCTTGGTTTTTAAAAACAAATCCAATATAATTTTTACTAACGCAACAATGAAAAGAATGATGATCAGTTTGGAATAGGGCGCCAACCAGGGCGGAAAGCCGCGTGTCCATTCATTTAAGAATAGGGTGTCGCCCGCGTAAATGGGCAGGTTGGCCCTGCCCGCGACGCGCAGGTTCACCGAATACAGCGCCGTCATGGTAATGATGCCGCTTAACAGATCGCGCACCCCGCACTTGACGTGAATAAGCCCCGTTATCAAGCCGGCCGCGCCGCCCGCCAGGAGAGCTATCGGCAGCGTCAGCGCGGGCGGCGTACCGTTTAAGGTGAGTACGGCGGATATGGCCGCCCCTAAAGGAAAGGATGAATCGACCGTTAAATCAGGAAAGTCTAAAATTCGGTATGTAATCAGCACGCCCATGGCCAGTAACGCGTAAATGAAGCCTTGTTCCAACACACCAATGACCATGTTCATCCCGGATACCTATCCTTTTTATAAAGTCCGGCCCATCCGGGTTAATGCGCGAATGTTAAAACGTAATCGCCTTCCCCGTTTTGGCTGAGGTGTATATCGCCTCTAGTATTTGCGATACGACAAGCGCCTGCTCCGGCAAAACGAAGGGATCGGTATCGTTTAGAATGGCGTCTATCCAAAGGCGCGCTTCCGTCAGGGAAGGGGTCTCCTTGAGGCCATCGTAAAACGCCGCGCCGCCGCTGTCCATGTTAGGATAGATCTCCTGTAACTTGCCCATATCATCCCGATTGATTATCAGCTTGTTGTTCATGATTTGCGCACCCGCTTTATCACCGTACAGCACGACGCTGCCTTCCTGTATCGGCTCGATGGTGTTAAGCGCCCAGCTGGACTCTAAAATAATCGTCGCGCCGTTTTTCATGACGATAAAGCCGAAAGCAGAATCCTCCACCGTATTTTGTTTGGCGTCCCACGGCCCCCACGGGTTACCGCAGTCGGGGTTTAACAGTTTCTTATACGCCGTGCCAACCACCATCTGCGGCTCGTAGTTATTCATTTGGAAGAGCGTCATATCCAACGAATGTGTGCCGATATCGATGAGCGGCCCGCCGCCCTGTTCAAACTCGTTTAGGAAAACACCCCATGTCGGCGTACCGCGCCTGCGGATCGCCGGAGCCTTTGCCGCATAAATTTCGCCCAAATCACCGCGATTGATAATTTTTTTAAGGTACAGGCTCTCCGGCTTATACCGGTTTTGATACCCGATGGTTAGTTTTTTTCCGTTTTTCTTGGAGGCATCGAGCATCGCGCGGGCATCCGCCGCGGTTTTAGCCATAGGTTTTTCACACATGACATGTTTCCCGGCGGATAAAGCCGCGATTGTAATTTCTGCGTGAGATCTGTTCGGGGTCAGCACATGCACGACGTCGATGGTTTTATCCGCCAACAGCTCGCGGTAGTCCACATGGATTTTCGCGCCCGCCGCGCCGTATTCCTTGACCGCTTTTTCGGCCCGTTCCGGGACGATATCGCTGAAGGCGACCATTTCCACATCGCCCAGCGCCTTTAAAGCGGGCATGTGCTTACCGTTGGCGATGCCGCCGCATCCGATGATGCCGATACGTAAGGATGGTTTTTTACTCATGATAGGTTCCTCCTTATATAATAACGGTTTTACCATTA
>WRFT01000145.1 GCA_009776385.1 Clostridia bacterium | reverse complement strand
GGCGGGAGTTCATTAAGCCCTACCTGACCGAGCTATACGCCTTTGCCAAAGAACACGGTAAATTTATCGCCCAGCATTCCTGCGGAGATATTGAGCAGGTATTCCCCGACCTCATCGGCATTGAGCTTGATATATACCAAACCTTTCAGCCGGAAATATACGATATTCAAAGCGTCAAAGCCGCCTGCGGCGACGCGCTGTCCTTCTGGGGCGGCATCAGTACACAGAGGCTATTGCCCTTTGCCACGCCGGAACAGGTCACCGCAAGGGCTGGCGAAATCATGGCCGTGATGAGCCAAAACGGCGGATACATCGCCGCGCCCACCCACGCGATACCGGGGGATGTGCCGCCGGAAAACATTCGGGCGCTGATAGATTTGTTTCAGAATCAACACCGATAACAAGTAATCATAAAAACAAGCCGCCGGTTGCCCGGCGGCTCATTTTCCATCAATCTTGACGTGGGGTTAATCAGCCGCGGCGGGCTGCAAAACACTCGCTGCAATAGATGGGCTTGTCGTTTTTAGGAAGGAAGGGAACTTGCGTTTCAGCGCCGCACTCGGCACAAATCGCGTCGTGCATCTCACGCGGGCCCCCCGCGTTACGGTTGACCTTGCGGGCTTGGCGGCAGTCCCTGCAGCGGGTCGGTATGTTTTGGAATCCCTTTTCGGCGAAAAACTCCTGCTCGCCTACGGTGAACACGAACTCCGCGCCACAGTCTTTACATACCAATGTTTTGTCTTCGTACATGCCTTGGTAACCCCCCGAATAATAATGATATCGGCTCCGCTTCGGCTGACCTGGTTTTTGACCCCACACACGCCGGCCGGAAGGATGCTCGGCGATGATACATCGTCCTTACGCACTTCTCTCGGGGTCGGAACCCGCCCCGGCCGGTCTTACTTCTAGACCGCACCATGATCATCGGCGATAAAACCGACTTACGTGGGCCGTTTTGCCTGCGGCTGGCTTCGGCTTACAACCACAGCCCGAAGTGGAAAACCACGCTCATTATATGCTACATTTCACAAAACGCAAGCATTTATTCACATTTTCCGCGGAAATACGGTAATTTAACATTTGGTGTCAACATAATATGCCGTTATCCGCATTGTAACTCGGAATTTCATGTTAAAAGCAGAGACAATACGATGCCATTTGACCCAATATGACAAATAAGGAACCTTGAAAAATCAAGGTTCCCGGTTTGGCGAGAGCATGTGGGAATCGAACCCACCCGAGCAGGTTAAACTACTCATACTGGTTTTGAAGACCAGAGGGCACACCAGTTACCCGTCTGCTCCCATGACGCGGTTAACAGTATCACCCGCCTCGTTTCTTGTCAAGCACGCGTGCGTCCTGTTCCATGCGGGTCAGCCCCTGTTTGTCAAAATATTCCAGCAGCGGCAGGGCGAATTTTCTGGACGCGCCGATGATATCGCGAAACTGCGCCAGGGTGATTTGCCCGTTTTCCTGAATAAAGGCTTTAGCCAGCTCCCACGCCCTGTCCAGCGTCTCCCTGCTAAATATCATCTGAGGCGCTACCATGATAAAATTCCCCGTGTCCAGCTGCGCGTCAAAGATGCGTTTTAACGCCGCCTTATCCTTGGGATAAAGCCCAAACAACTCCTCTTGAGACGGCGGCATAAACCCGGAGGTACGCAGCCGCGACTCTATTTCATTAAGTAACCGCTTGTCGTCGTCACTGTATTCCACCACAAATCCATACAGGGCGATCTTGGGCCCGGCTGCCGTAATGACGTGTTCTTGTAAAAAATAATCCAGCATCTTGTCGGCTCTGGGTATGTCCAGGCCGGGCATCAGGCGGCCCCGCAATTCATCGCGGCGCATACCCGCCTGCAACGGATTATCGGCATGATAACCTTTAAGTATCTGCATAAGCTGCAGGCTGAGGTTGTTTTTAAACGCGGCGGCGATGAGCGTTTTTAATGACAGGCGCAGTACACTTCCGTCGTGAATCAGGGTTTCCAACGCGGCTTTAAAGGTTTCGCTGTCCATCGCCAAGCTTTTTTGTATGTCCGCCACCTGGGGGTAAAACGGCGAGGCATCCAGAATAGCCTGCAGCAGCGTTTCGGCAGGCGTGCCTATCTCGCGTATGGCAAGCGCTTCCCGTACCCGCTCATCATTACGGCGGTGCTTGCGGGGCAAAGGGTCCAGTATGACCCCGCCGCCCACGGTTTCTACGGGAGAATAGAACCTTAATACAAAGCGGTCGCCTTTTTTTACCGCGATATCCTTCGAGAAACGAAGCTGGGCGTACGCCTCCTGCCCGGGCTCTAAGGCATCCATACCTAAAAGCACGAGCTTGCACAGCAAACTGCGCGCTCCATGGTAAAAATGTAGGCGCGATCCGTTTAAAAGCGCCCGTTTGCCGCTTGCCAGCGCCCGCAGCTTCACATCCAGCATCCGGGTGTTGGCCATAGAACCGGCCGCCGCTAAAACATCCCCGCGGCGCACCTCATCCCGTTTGATACCCGCCAAGTTGATGGCGACACGCTGGCCCGCCCATGCGGTATCTACGGTCTCTTCGTGTACCTGCACCTTTCGCAGCCTCACGCGTAAGCCGGACGGATAAAGCTCCGCCTCGCTTTCCTTGGCAAGCGCGCCCTCAATTAATGTCCCGGTTGCGACTGTGCCGAAGCCTTCCATGGTAAATACCCTGTCGATGGGAACGCGAAACGGGCAAGACAGGTTGCGGTTAGCGGCTGCCCGCGCCTTTTGAACAATTAAAGCGCGCAGCGCGTCGATGCCTTGGCCTGTGTGGGAGGACACCGCCAGCATCGGCGCGTCTTTTAAGAAGGAAGACGCCACCCGGCCCGCAATGTCTTCCTTGACAATTTCAAGCCATTCCGCATCCACGAGATCCGCCTTGGTAATGACGATGATGCCCTCTTGAACACCCAGGAGTGATAAAATATCTAAGTGCTCGCGGGTTTGCGGCATGACACCGTCGTCGGCGGCGATGACCATTAACACCAAGTTAATGCCGCCCGCGCCCGCCAGCATGTTACGAACAAAACGTTCATGCCCCGGCACGTCAACAATCGCCACCCGCCCGCCGTCCGGAAGGGTCAGCCAGGCAAACCCCAAGTCGATGGTGATGCCCTGCCGCTTTTCTTCCTGAAGCCGGTCGGTATCCATGCCTGTCAATGCCTTGACAAGAAGCGTTTTGCCATGATCCACATGGCCCGCCGTTCCGATAATGGTATGATTCATGATGCCGCCTTCTCAAGCCTGCGCAGACAGGCGATAATCTGCGGAAAATCGGTTTCTTCCAGGGTACGCATGTCCAAAAGGAGCCTGTCCTGCGCGATGCGGGCGATGATGGGCGGATCATTTTGCCGCAGCGCTTCTTCAAGCCAGCGCACACCGCGGGCAGGCGATAAGGCTACCGTGACGGATGGCAGCGCCTCCCCGGGCGCGGCGCCGCCCCCTACTTGGCCCGAATCGTTTAAAACGAGCGGTTCGGGGATAAGGAAGTTTAAAAGATTGACCAATCTTTCCGCTTTTTGATAAAGCGCCTCCACGGAAGCGGTCAGCATACGCAGAATAGGGATGTTTTCAACAGCCCGAGGCGGATCACGGTATAGGCGAAGCGTGGCTTCCAGCGCCGCCAAGGTCATTTTATCCACCCGCAGCACGCGCGCCAGCGGATGCGTTTTCATGCACGCAATATACTCGGCCCCGCCCAGTAGGATACCGGCTTGCGGGCCGCCCAGCAGTTTATCTCCGCTGAAGCACACGACATCGGCTCCCTTTTTAATACATTCGGCGATGCGCGGCTCATCCGGTAAATACCCCGGCAGCGGCAGCAGGGAACCGCTGCCTACATCATAAAACACGGGAACGCCACGCTCACGCCCGAGCGCCACCAATTCCTCCAGGCTTGCCTTTTGGGTGAACCCCACGATTTTAAAGTTGCTGGTATGCGCCATCATCAACGCGCCGGTCTTCTCCGTTACGGCGGCAGCGTAATCGGCGGCACGGGTACGGTTGGTGGTTCCCACCTCAAGCAAAACCGCCCCGGACAAGGCCATCATGTCCGGAATGCGGAAGGAGCCGCCTATTTCAATCAGCTCGCCCCTGGACACAATCACTTCCCGATCCCGCGTCAGCGCGCTGAGCATGAGCAGTACCGCGGCGGCGTTGTTGTTGACCACCATCGCGTCTTGAGCGCCCGTCAGTTCACATAACAGCTGTGACACATGGGCATGACGGCTGCCGCGATTGCCGTCGGACACATTGTATTCCAGCGTCGTATACCCGCATGCCGCTTCCTCCGCCATCGCCGCCGCCTCTTGTGTCAGCGGCGCGCGCCCCAGATTGGTATGCAACAGTACGCCTGTGGCGTTAATCACCCGGCGAAGCGAGGGGACGCCTGCCAGCCGAAGGCATTGCGCCACACTGCCCGCGAGTGCTTCCATGGCCGGTACCGGCGTCAACGGATCCGACAGCGCCTGACGCACCTCATCAAGCACCTCGCGCGCGGCTGCCAGTGCCGCGGTACGGCCGTACACACGCAGGCTTTCCGCCAGTGAAGGGTGATTGAGCAACGCGTCCATCTTTGGAATTTGCTTGAGCCGTTCATTTGTCATGCTGAATCGCTCACGTTTCTTAAAAGTTTGTCCCTTTGGATTGTACCAATCACCCGTGAAAAATCAAGCGTTTTGTTTAGAACCGTTAGGGGTTAGCAGAGGGAAAACACGAAAAACGTGAAAAAGGGGGGGAGTGGACGGTTTAACCGCGAAATACGCGAAAAGGACAGGGAGGAACCTTGGATCCCCACACTCACGCTCGCGATGACGTATCGAGGGTAATGCGTTAATGAGATAGATAACTGCCACCCTTTACATTTCGGCCATCATTTACGTCTTCGCGAGCCGTGTGAACGGTGTGGCGATCCAGATTTTTACCATTTAATATTACGCTTTTTATACAGATTACTTTAACAAGGTAAGGAACCTCTGGATCGCCACGCCACGCTCGCGAAGACGGGGAAGGAAACG
>WRFT01000144.1 GCA_009776385.1 Clostridia bacterium | reverse complement strand
TCGTCGGGTTCATCAGGTTCATCGAATACATCGGATTCATCCATCGTATCGGCTGTGTCGGGTTCTTCCGCCGTATCGGGCACACCGGGCGCGGCAAGTTCATCCGTTTCATCAGTTATATCGGATTCATCCGTCATATCAGACATATTATGTGTTTTATTGTCGGGCGCAACGGTCACATCCGGCATTTCAAAATCATCCGATTCACCGGAAGCATCGTTATTATCCGCATCGTTTATATCTTCCGATATGTTGAATGAATCGTTGTCCTCATCGGCATCCTGCCGCTCTTCATCTACACTGACTGTCTCTTTGGCAGCGTCCGCATCGACATCTGTTTCTTCATCAGACACGGATGTATCTGTCAATGGCTGTGAATCGGCGTCACCGCTATTCGCTTCATGCCCATCAGAGCACGGCTGATTTGACGTTTCTTCCCACCAATGCCGCATGACCGCGTCAATATGGGTAACGTTTTGATTTTGCTCCAATATTATGACCGAGGTTATCGCCGATGTCGAGCAAAAATCCAATTCGACCATAAACTTGTTATGCGCGGTGAGTGTGGTCGGCGGTAAATACTTTTCTCCGTCAACCTTTGCAGATGAAACAGCCAATACATATTGACCCGCCGTCAAGCCGGCAAAACGGTATACACCATGATGATTGGTCCTATCCGTTAGTATGGGAACGGGAAGACTGCCGGCTATGCGTTCCGCTGACGACAGACTCCTGTACGCGGCTAAATCTGCCGCGCGATACAAAAACACCTCGAAACCTGGCAACGGACTGTTTTGATGATTGCAGCTGCCGGAATCATCAACCCACACACAGCCGCTGATGCTGCCGTTTGTATGAACATCCGCTTTTTGTGCTTCAGCGGTGCCGGAGTCCACCGGTAGATTTACGTCTTTTTGTTTATCCGCAGGGATGTTATTGTCATCCGGTAATGATGCTGACGGGTTTCTCTTTATTGCTTCGTCTTGCGCGGCATCATCCCACGTATCATCAGGCCAACCATCGTTTTGCGAATAATCCCATTCTGCGAACATACTAAAACCGGATGACAGTCCTTCATCCCATACACCCCCGTTATCCCATTCCGCCGATAGCGAAACCAGTGCGGCCGGATGAACAACACTCATCATCAGCCACACAGCCATGAGGGCACATACGGTTTTTTTAACGCCATTTTTCATATTCTATCCCTTTCCAGCGTTCCCGCCGCATTCCCATCCGTGTCATCACACGGACAGCCCGCGCGCCGCTTCTTTCATTGACCTGCGTTACAACTTAAATTGTAGCCGCGCCGCAATCGCCAACCACACCCAAAACCACAAAAAAAGTCCGCGTTTACAATGAACGCGGACACAAACGGCATGTCACCCGCTTTATGGAATAAGGAACGGCGCCCCTATCGACTCACAGCCATTGAGCGCCGCGAAACGTTGAAGGCTTTTTTTCAACGCGGCAGACAACCCCTTCGTCTGTTTGATGTCCGCCTCATACCACACATTCTTAACATGCATGATTTTTGCTTTTCTGTCACAGATAATTTCCGCACGGCCCACAAGCCTGTCTGCGTACAAGACAGGCAGAACATAAGCCCCGAACTTCCGTTTCTCACGCGGTGTATATATTTCCCATGTATAGTCAAACCCGAAGAGCGTCTTGATGAGCTTTCTATCCCAAAGGAAACTATCCAGCGGCGCGAGTAATTCACAACGCGCGGATACCGCTCGCCCCGATGACGCCTCATTAATAAAACCTTCATCTTCTTGCCTAATGAAAAGCGGTTCCTTTATCCCTTCCACCGATACCGGCAGAATCATGCCGCGCCGCAGGAGCAGCTTGAAGGCGGCTTCCCGTTCCGGGGCTTTTAAGCCTAGCCCCAGCCACGCGTCACTCGCCCTGTTCCAAAGCATACCCACCGCGCCGATTCTGCGTTTAACATGCCAGGCGATCCGCTCCCCCTCGTTTTGATAGGGAAGCGCGGCGTTGAGGATATCGGCGGGTACATAATCTTTCATAAAGGCGTAACTTTTATTCATTCCGTTTTTATGATGGATGATGAGTTCCCCACGATAGTACATAGACTCCAGCGCCGCGCGCGGTAAGGAGGTCATCGCGCCCCAATACCACACGATGGACTCATCGACGCCGACATCCGCAGCGCATACATGACCGCGTTCCTCAATCAGACGCCGAATGACCGGCACTGTCTTTTGAACCGCGTCCCCGCCGCGTCGGTCATACGCCTCGGCGTACCCGCCCGCCAAGGTAGTATCTAAAAAAACCGGCAAATCCTCCACGGGAAAAATGGAAAGGTTTTTATCAAAGTAGTCCACCAAGCGGCGATCATGATAGAGCAGCTCGTTAAGCATATCCTTTGTATACCCGCTTACCCGCGAATGAAGCGTTATATCGGCGCTTCTTGAGCATACGTTTACCGGATCGTACTGTACGCAGCCCGTATTCTTAATAAACGCCGGCACGCCTTGCTTTCCCTTATACCGATACGCGCCGAACAAGCCTTGTTTTAACAAAATAAAACGCCTTGCCTGACGAAGGGTAAGGTTTATCGGGGGCGCGGCGAGACTGTTTGTCCGCGAATCATGATGGTTTTCGTTCATACCCTTCCTCCGGTTTTGTATGGCGATAATTGATATTGCTTGCTAAAACTTACATGCTTTCCACGGTCTGGATACCCAGAACGTCCAACAGCTTGACAAGCAGGGATCTGACCATGACGCACATGCCAATCCGCGCATCCCGTTTCACCATGTCCGTCTCGCCGGAAACATGATAATCATGGTAGAAGGTGGAAAAAAGCGAGGCGAGCCTGTAGGCGTGATCGCAAATAAAATTAGGCGCCCGTTCGTTAAACGCGGTTTGAAAGGCCTGGCCGGTCAGCAGCAGGTGCAGGAAGATATCGCGTTCGATATCGGAATAAACGCGGCTGAAATGGGGCGTATTCCGATCGGCGGCTTCGGGTACTCTTTTTAAAATGGAGTTGATACGCGTCACCGTATAAATGAGGTAGGACCCCGTTTTACCTTCAAAGGCCAGAAACCTGTCTATATCGAAAATATAGTCCTTTAGGCGATGATTGTTTAGGTCTCCAAACTTGATGGCGGCTACCGCCACTTTTTGGGCCGTATCGTCTTGATCGGCGGCCGTGACAAAACCGGATTCGGCAATTTTTTCACCCGCCGCGTCAATGATGGCCGTGACAAAATCAGACAAGCGCATCACACCGCCGTCACGCGTTTTATACGGCTTCCCATCGCTTCCGTTCATGGTGCCGAACCCGAGATGCTCAAGCGCTGCCCGGATGAGGCCCGCTTTACGCGCGCAGCGAAAAACCTGTGTAAAGTGCAGCGACTGCCTTTTATCCACGACATACCATATGGCATCGGGATCAAACTCACGCTGGCGTCCGATGAGGGTGGCCAAATCCGTAGTGGAATACATGTTGGAATGATCTGATTTTTTAATAATAATGGGCGGAACGGCCGCTTTATCGCCTTCCTCCCCTACATCCACCACCAACGCGCCGTCACTTTCCCGTAAGAGCCCCTGATCGGAAAGCGACCGCATCAATTCCGGGACGTATTGCTCCGCGTCACTTTCTCCGTACCACACGTCGAAAAAAACATTCAGCTTGCTGTAGTTGGATTGAAGGTCCTCGATTGAAACGCGCATTATTTCCTTCCAAAGCGCGAGATACCCTTCCCGCCCCGATTGCAAATCCGCGGTCATGTCTTTAGCGCGTCCGCGAAAAACCTCGTCCCGTTTGCTTTTTTCGCTGGCGCAGGGGTAGATTTCGCATAATTCATCTATGCTGACGGTTTGTGAAAAACCATCAGACAGGCGGAAGCTGTCCTTAAAGCATGCCCAGTCCGGGAACCGCGTTTCCAGTTCCGCCATCACCAAGCCTATTTGCAAGCCCCAGTCGCCCAGATGCACATCCCCAATGACCTTGCAGCCCATTGCGCGCGCGATTCTTTTTAACGACTCCCCGATGATTGCCGCCCGTAAATGACCAATATGCAAGGGTTTGGCCACATTAGCCCCGCCGTAATCTATCAGGATGGCCTCCTTCCGCTGCGGAATTCCATAGAACGCGTCGCCTGCCAGTTGATTCATTAGCTCTAAGATGAAAGCATCCGTCACCTTTATGTTGATAAAGCCCGGCGCAACCGCTTCCGCGCTTTGAATGGCAGGATTTTGCCTGAGAATATCCGCCGCATCAACAGCGATGGACATGGGCGCTTTTTTGGCTTTTTTAGCGGCAATGAACGCGCCATTGCATTGAAACTGACACAAGTCAGGACGATCCGAGACGATGACGGTACCCACTGAAGCGTCATACCCGCATTGAACAAAGGCATTTGATACCATCTCACTCAGTTTTTTAAGCATCCTTCCGTCTCCTTCAGCGTTTATCAGCCGCTCACATTATACCATGCTTCGCGCAGGAAACGCGAGTCAGCGTTCCGAATTGTTAACATATAGGAAAAACTCGGGTGCATGCTTGCAGTAAACGCATGTTTTACGGAAAGAGGAGTGATAGTATGAGTGAGCCATTCAGGTGTTTCGGACATACCCCATTGTATGCGGATTATCATGACCATGAATGGGGACGTCCCATTCATGACGATATCAAACTGTTTGAGATGCTCACGCTGGAGGGCGCGCAAGCGGGTCTTTCATGGGAAACGGTACTAAAAAAAAGAGACGCGTACCGGGAAGCATTCGACGGGTTTGATCCTGCCAAAGTCGCCTTGTATGACGAGGAAAAGGTGCAAGCGCTGATGGCTGACGCGGGTATTATCAGAAACTTGCTGAAAATAAAAGCGACGATTAACAACGCGGGATTGTTTTTGGATATCGTTAAGGAGTTTGGAAGCTTTAACCGGTTCATTTGGCGTTATGTGAACAAAACGCCTGTGGTGGGCCATTGGGAGGATTTTTCAACCATGCCCGCTTCCACACCGCTTTCCGATCAAATCAGCGCCGATTTAAAGAAACGGGGCTTTAAGTTTGTTGGGTCCACCATCGTTTATTCGTTCTTGCAGGCAGCCGGGCT